>NZ_JZWV01000391.1 GCF_000966975.1 Streptomyces katrae
TCGATGCGCGGACCGAGAGGGCCCGCCGCGAGGCGGGCTGCCGACTCGCCGAGCGTGACCGGCGCCCCGTAGGAGGGTTCCGCCACGTCGACGGCCACGACGCGGCCTCGGGGTCCGACCGCCTCGGCGAGGACGGCGGTCATGTCGCCTTGGCCGCAGCCGAGTTCGAGGACGGTCGAGCCCGGCTCGATGTTCCAGCCGTCCACGAGTGCGGCGCGGTGGCGGGTCTGGGACAGCTGGACGTCCGGACAGTGATCGGCGGCGGCCATACCGGCGGCGAGCGAGGGGGCCTTCGCGCGGAGATCGGGGTGCTTCACGAAGTCCTCGGTGGTGGTCGACGGTTGGGTGGGGGCCAATGCTACGAGGCACGCGGGCACCGGCGCCTCCGGGTTTCCGGGTGCTTCGGGCGGAGGCTGACGGCCATCCCCCGCCTGCGGCGGTTCCGGCACCCCCCGCCGGAAGACGGCCCGGCGCGGCAAGTCGGCTGCAAGTGCGTGGCAACCCCGCTCCGGAGACTGGGTCGCATGACCACGAACGAGGTTTCCGACCCCACCGTCCACCCCTACACCCGCGAAATGGCGATGATCCACCGGGTGTTCCGCCGCGAGTCGCGTCTGCTGGCCGAGCTCGTCCAGGACGTCCGGGCCGCCGACACCGCGCGTGCCCGGATCCTCGCCGAGCACTGGCGGCAGTACACCGTCGGCCTGCACGCCCACCACACCGGTGAGGACGAGATGCTCTGGCCGGTCCTCCTCCCCCATCTCGACCTCGACGCCGAGCAGGTCCTCGCGATGGAGGCGCAGCACCGCGAGCTGACCGAGGGGATGGACGAGGTCCAGGTGCACATGGACCGCTGGCAGGCGCGGGCGCTGCCGGCGGACCGCGACGAGCTGGCCGAAGCGCTGCGCAGGCACCACCGGCAGCTGTGCGCCCATCTCGACGAGGAGGAGCGGCAGGTCATGCCGCTGGTCGCGCTCCACGTGGGTGAGGAGGACTGGAAGGCGGTCGGCGAGCGGGGCCTCGCCGAGACGCCCAGGGACCGGCTGATGATCGCCCTGGGGGCCATCCTGGAGGACTGCCCGCCCGAGGAGCGCCGGGAGTTCCTCGCCCGTCTGCCCGTTCCGGCGCGGGTGCTGTGGAAGCTGCTGGGGCAGCGGCAGTACCGGCGCGAGACCCGCCGGATCCGCGGCCGGCACACGACCACCGCGTGAACCGTCCTCCCGTCCGGCAGCGTCCCGTCACTTTCCGTACCTATCGAGGAAACCCCACCGATGCGCATCGGATTCTCCGTCCCCCAGTTCGGCCCGTTCGCCGACCCCGGCCGCTCGGCCGCCATGTGTACGGCCCTGGAGGCGCTGGGCTGCCACAGCCTCTGGGTGGCCGACCGGCTGCTGGCGCCGCTGACCCCGCCCGAGGGCTACCCGGGCGGACCGATGCCGGTCCGCTACGGCACGCACCTCGATCCGCTGCTCGCGCTGGGCGTGGCCGCCGCGGCGACCGAGCGGGTGCGCCTGGGCAGCAGCACGCTCAACGCCCTGTGGCAGCCGCCCCTCGTGCTCGCCCGGGCGCTGACCACCCTCGACCTGATCAGCCGCGGACGTCTGGAGGTGGGGCTCGGGCTGGGCTGGATGCGTGAGGAGTACGAGGCCGCAGCGGTCCCGTGGCGGGGGCGTGGCGCACGGCTGGAGGAGACCCTGGACGTCCTGGAGGCCGTGTGGGGGTCCGGCCCGGTCGCCCACACCGGTCGGCTGTGGACGATCCCGCCCTCGACCGTCCTGCCCAAGCCCCTCCAGAGCCCGAGGCCTCCGCTGCTGCTGGGCGGGTTCACCCCGTTCGCCCTGGAGCGGGTCGGGCGGCGTGCGGACGGCTGGCTCGCGGCCGCGATGCCCCTGCCGT
>NZ_JZWV01000392.1 GCF_000966975.1 Streptomyces katrae
CCCCTGCCGTACCTCGACGCTCTCTGGGCGGTGGCCCGCGAAGCGGCCGAACGGGCGGGGCGCGACCCGGCGGCGCTGCGCCGGGTGTTCCGCGTCAACGCCCACGTCACCACGGCCGAAGCGGACCCCGCGGAGACCCATCAGCGGGGAACCGTGCGGCAGATCTGCGACCACCTGAGGACGATGTGCCGGGCGGACACCGACGAGGTGCTGGTGGACCTCCAGTTGACGACGGACTCCCCCGAGGAGTTCCTCGACCTGGCGGCGCGGTTCACGGCCGAGCTGACCGGCGGCTGATCCGGCCGTCGGGCCGTGGCCGCGCGGGCGCGGACGCCGCCGGCGGGTCGGCCAGGGCGGCCCGGGCGGCGGCCTCCCAGTGGGGCGAGTCCCAGGCGGCGGCCACCCGCACGGCTTCGTGGAAGTGGCGCCGGGCCTCGTCCGGGCGGCCCAGGAACCGGGCGAGTTCGCCCAGGGTCTGGGCGACGGGCCGGAAGACGAGGCTGAGACTGCTCGCCCCTCCCGCCAGCCCCGCGAGGGGCAGCAGGTCCGCGTAGACCTCGGCGGCCGCTTCCCGGTCGCCGAAGGCGATGGCGGCCGCTCCGCGCAGCGCGGCGAGGATGGAGTAGGCGAAGTCGGGCAGCAGCGGAGCGCGCCGGGCGAAGACCTCGCGGGCTTCGTCGGGGCGGTCCGCGGCGAGCAGGGCGAGTGCCGTGAGGGCCTCGTTGTGCGGCTGGTACTGCTCCCACACCGCGAGGAGCACGGGGAGGACCTCTGCGAGGCGGCCCTGCTGCAGCCGTATGCAGCCGATGGCCAGACCCGCCAGGCCGCTCAGGTCGACCGCTCCCCTGGCCCGCAGTTCCGCCACCGCCGAGCCCAGTTCCCGTTCCGCCTCGTCGAAGCGCCCCTGTGCCAGGGCGAGCATGGGCCGGCGCAGCCGGGCCACCGCGAACGCGCCCTGGAGCTCGTAGGTGCGGGCGATCCCGTCCGCACGCGCGAGGCAGTCCTCCATGCGGGCCGGATCGTTGCGGGCGGCCGCGATGCGGGCGGCGGTGTAGGCGCTCATCCACGCGTACTCGGGGTTGTCCTGCGCGGCCGCGACCTCGGTGAGTTCCTCCTGGAGCGGCAGGTAGGCGCCGGGGTCGAGTTCGCAGTCGATCCGGCGCAGCAGGGAGGTGAGGGTCAGGCCCCGCAGGCGCGGCTCGCCCAGCGTACGGGCGAGCTCAACGGCCTGGTGGGCGACGGTCAGGGCGCGCGGATCGGTGTCGTCCAGCGCGTCGGCGAGCTGGTCGAGGAGCAGGCAGCGCTGCCGGTCGGCCAGGCCCGGCAGCTCCAGC
>NZ_JZWV01000393.1 GCF_000966975.1 Streptomyces katrae
CCGGCAGCTCCAGCAGCCCGCCGAGTTCCGCGACGGCCTCGGGGTCGGAATCCGCGTACGCGCGGACGCGCCAGGGGGTCGGTTCGGTCCAGGTCGTGTAGGCCGCGGTCAGCAGGTCGGGCCGTCCTTCGGCCCGGGCGACCCGTACGGCTTGCAGCTGTGCTTCGCGGGCGGGCACGACGGCACCCATCCGGATCCGGCAGTCGACCAGCCGGCCGAGCAGCAGGACGCGCAGCAGTGCGGCGTCCTGGCCGGCGAAGGCGGCCGGGTGGTCGGTCAGCAGGCGCAGGGCCTCGCCGAGGAGGGTCTCGGCGTTCTGCGGTGCGTAGCGGCGTACGGCCTGCTCGCCCGCGAGCCGGGCGTGGTGGACCGCCGGCCCGGCGTCGGCGGTCACGACCGATGCCGCCCGCAGGAGGTGGTGGGCCGTGGCGGCGACGTCGTCGGAGCCGAGGGCGATCAGGCTGCGGCCGAGCCGTGAGTGCATACGGGCCAGCCGCAGGCGGGTGAGGTCGGCTTCGAGGGCGTCGCGTACGAGGGCGTGGCTGAAGCGGACCGTGCCCGGGCGCGGTTCGGTGAGCAGGCCCGCCGTGATGCCCGCGTCCAGGGCGTCGAGGAGCTGATCTGGGTCCTGGTCCGCGGCGTGGACGAGGAGGGCGACCGGGGCCTCGCGTCCGGCGACGGCCGCCAGGCGCAGTCCGGCGGTGACCGTCGGCGCGAGCAGAGCCAGCCTTCGCCGCAGCACGTCCTGGACGCCCTGCGGAATGCTGGCCAGTGCCTTGTCCTCGCCTTCTCCGGCCAGCAGGAGGGAACTCTCGCGCAGGTAGAAGGGGTTTCCGCCGGCCCGTTCGGCCAGGGTCGCCGCGGCCCGGTCGCTCATGCCGGTCGCCGTGCGCCGCAGCAGGGCCTTCGCCTGGGTGTCGGACAGTCCGGCGAGTGCCAGCCGTACGGGCGGGTGGGCTGCGAGGCGGGCCAGTGCCGTGGTCAGGTCGCCCTCGCCGGTGCGGTACGAGCCCACCAGGAGCAGCGGTACGTCACGCAGTTGTTCGGCACAGAGCAGGACCTGCAGCAGGAACAGCTCGACACTCTCCTGGTCGCCCCGGTGCAGGTCGTCCAGGAAGACGGCCAGAGGCTGCCGCGTGGCCGTCTCACGGAGCCAGCCGAGCAGCGCCTTGTGGAGCCGGAAGCGGCGGGCGGGGCTGCCGTCCGGCTGCGCGGGGCCGGTCTCGGTACCGGGGGCCAGGAGGGGGGCGAGCTCCTCGGCGTACGGGCCGGGAGGGGCTGCCTGCGCGAGGTCCGGCAGCATGTCGAACCAGGCCCGGCCGGGCGGGGCGCCCTCGGTCTCGGGGCACTGCCCGAAGGCGGACAGCCAGCCCTGTGGGGGCAATTGGCGGAGAGTTGCCTCCAGGAGGCTCGATTTGCCGATGCCGGCCTCTCCGGAGACCAGGACCACCTGTGCCCGGCCGTCGCGGGCCCGGTCCGCGGCGGCGGCGAGCCGGGCGAGCTCCTCGTCGCGGCCCAGGAGACGGTCGGCGGTGAGCACCGTCGGGGTGGCGGGCGTTGTCTGCCGGGCGACCGCGGTCGGTGCGCCGTGCCCGACGGCTGCGGCCGGTGTGGCCGCCGTCGCCAAGGCGAGGGGGGCCGCCTGCGGCCGGGCGTCGGGTACGCCGGGCGCGGCGGGTGCGCCGGGGTCACCGGCGGCGCCGGAGATGCCGGAGATGCCGGATCCGCCGGTCTCGCGGTGGAGCAGGTCGAACCGCTGGTGCAGCAGTGCCTGTTCCAGCTCCAGCAGGGCGGGGCCGGGTTCGACACCGAGTTCCTCGCCGAGGAGGCGCCGGGCCTGCCGCAGCGCCGCCAGGGCGTCACCCTGGCGGTCGTGGGCCCACAGCGCCAGGGCCAGCAGCCGCCAGCCCTCCTCGTGGAGCGGTTGTTCCCTGGTCAGTGCCCTCGCGTCGGCGAGTACCTGCGCGGTCTGTCCGCAGCGCAGCTGTGCCGCGGCGAGCCGCTCGCGCGCGCTGCGACGTATCTCCTCCAGGCGGGTGCGCTCCCCGGCGGTCCACGGCTCGTCGGCGAACTCGGCGTACGGCTGCCCGCCCCAGCCGGCGAGCGCCCGGGTCAGGCCCTCGGCGGCCAGGTGGGCGGGCAGGCCCGCAGCCGAGCCGGCGGCCACCTGGTCCTCGAACACCCAGGCGTCGACAGCGTCCCGCTCCACGGCGAGGGCGTAGCCGTAGGGCGCGCTGACCAGGATCCGCGCCGGGGTGCGGGGCGGCCGTTCCGGTTCGAGGGCGCGCCGCAGGCGTGCGACGTAGGCGTGGAGCGACGCCTGCGCGCTCGGCGGGACGCGCGTCGGCCACAGCCGCTCGATGACGCGCTCCGTGGGCACGACGGACCCGCGGGCGACCAGCAGCTGGACCAGGACCATCCGCGCGAGCCGGCCCCGTGTGTCGACCGGACGGCCGTCGACCTCGGCCCGGAAAGGACCGAGCACCTTCAGTGTGATCATGACAAGGACATCGTAGACGGGCCCTCGTCAGTGGTGCGGTGCCCGCATCACCGACGAGAGCGGTGCGCGCCCGCCGGGCTCCGCGAGCACGGGGCGGGCGGGGGGACGCCGGGAGCGGGCGAGGACGGTGGCGAGACGGCTCAACAGGCTGCGCACGCAGGCTCCTTCCGGGCGGGTCGCCGGCTCGGCACCCTCAGCTCCCGTCCGTCGGCGGCTCCGGCTCCGCGAGGGCGCGGAACCGGTCCCACTGCACCTTGGGGCGGCGCAGGCCGCGGCGTCGGAGGTAGCGGTCGGTGGACCGCTTCGTCCGGCTCAGGACCCGCAGGGCGTCGCTCGCGCGGCCCGACCCCATGGGCTCGATGACGGTGGAGGGCTCCAGGAGCCATCCCGCGTCGGTGCGCCGCAAGTCGCCGCGCACGAGCGCGTTGTACATGTGGTTGAGCAGTTCGTCGTGCCGGTGGACCAGCAGACTGGCCGGCCCCGGCTCGACGGGGCAGTCGGCCGGCACCTCG
>NZ_JZWV01000394.1 GCF_000966975.1 Streptomyces katrae
GTGCGCCCCAGCTGTTCGGCTCCGGGCAGTGGCGGGGTGCCGGCGGCGGTGGCCGGCAGGTCGTGGTTCGGCAGCTCTTCCAGGGGCGGCCGCACGATGACCTGTTCCGGGTCGACGGTGATGAGGAGGCGCAGGTAGTACCAGGACATCATCGGCCTCATGGGGAGCCGGAGGTAGGCGCGGCTGTGCGGCTGCCGTTCGAAGAGCCTGCGCCAGTACTCCTCGGCGCCCCGCGGGCCCGTCATGACCGTATCGGGGCACTCGGCGCGGCCGCTGACGAAGATCTGCGGGGCGTGCTCGAGCCCGCTGCCCGTCGGGTCGGAGAAGAGCAGGGCCACCCGGCCGTCGCGCCGGACGTTGAACGCCTTCTGCGCGAAGGCGAGGGAGGTGGTCAGCAGGAGGGTTCCGTCCTCACGGCGTGCGACGGCCGTCGGCCAGGCCAGCGGTGTTCCGTCCTTCGCCAGGGTGACGAACTCGCAGGTGCGGTAGGCGTCCAGGACGCCGGGCGGCGCGGAGTCGAGCGGCGTCGTCGCGCCGCTCCGGCCGGCAGGGCGCTCACCGGCGGGGGCGAGGGGGCGGACGGGGTCCGTCTCGTGGGTGTGGGGACCTCGGGGGGCACTGCTGGGGGACACGCTCGTTTGCTCCAGGGTCGAGTGGCGACAGCGGATACGACAGCGTGGCCGTCCCCTCTTGGTACGCACTTGGCGTTGACTTGCCGCTCCTGCTCCACGGGGCGCACCGCGGCCGCCCGCCACCACCGAGGCCGGGGGGCGCGGTTGTGACGCGGATCCCGGGAGGGTCGCTGTCAGAGGGGTGTGTCAGAGTCTGCGCATGCTTGAGATCGTGGTGGAGACGGAGAACTGGGAGCGGCACGTCCGCGTGTCCGCTGAGGAGCTGGCCGCCCTGGTCCGGCGCATCGGCGATGAGGGGGACCGCTTCCTGGTGGTCCAGCAGGTACCCGACCTGCCCGACGTGTTCGCCCAGGTCTGGCACCGACGTGTTCGACCAGGTCTGGCACAAGGCCGGGGGCGACTACGAGCTGGAGTACCGGGACGGCGCCGCCGACCGCCACTTCCGGGCGACGGCCGACGGGCCCGAGGCCGTGATCGCGGCGGTGACCGGCTGGGCCCGCCGGGAGGCGGGCTGGGACGCCGGTCTGGAGTGGTCGCTGCTGGACATGGCACCCGCCTGCGAGGTACCGCCGCTCGACCTCGACGAGAGCGATCTCGAGGAGTTGGAGGAGTGCGTCCGTGAGGCGCTGGTCGGGGGTTACGCCACCCGCGCCGAACTGGCCGAACTGGCCGAGGACTACTTGGTCAGCGGAGATCACCGGCCCGTCTCGCGCGAGCAGGCGCAGGCGCTGGCCGACCGGATGTGGCTGGAGCGGGTCGCGGAGCAGGCCGAGTGGGAGGGTGAGACCGATCCTGAGCGGCTCACCCGCGCGTTCACCGCCCTGGAGGAATCCGGAATCACCGCCCGCGAGAACTTCACCTGCTGCCGCAGCTGCGGCCAGTCCGAGATCGGCGGAGAGGGCGGGCCCGATGCCCGTGGCTTCGTCTACTTCCACACCCAGTGCACCGGCTCCGCCGCGGCCGGCCATGGTCTGACCCTCCTCTACGGCGGCTTCGACGGTTCGCCCGAGACCACCACGGCCATCGGGCACGAGGTCGTGGCGGCCCTCAAG
>NZ_JZWV01000395.1 GCF_000966975.1 Streptomyces katrae
GCCCTCGAAGCGGTGGGCCTGCGCACCGAGTGGGACCACGACCCCGCCCGGGCCATCACCGTCACTCCCCTCGACTGGCGCCGCCGCCTGGTCGGGTAGACGCAGCGGGAGGGACGCGGGCGGCGCTCAGGCAGTAGCCCGCTCGCGGGCCCGTTCGGCCCGGGGCCACGGCGGGCGGCAGTCCCCGCGTACGGCTGCTGTCCGGTCGCGGATCCGCGGCGTGGGGGGCCGAGCCGTTCACTCGGCTCGCTCCGGAGGTTCAGAGGCGGCGGGAGGACGGCCGGAATCGCTCCCTTTCCACGTCATGGTCACCGTCAGATGACAGCCGGCACCGGTCTTGGTGATCACGGCCCCGGCCGCGACCGAGAGGTCGATGCCGAACTGGACCGTGATGTCGTCGGGGCGGGCTTTGCGCAGTTGGTCGAGTGCCACGCGCGCTGCCGCCGTGACCGGCGCGAGCGCCTCCTGCAGGGTTTCGGGCAGGACGCGGACGGCATCACCGATGCGGCCGGCCTTCACCGGCCCGTCCGTGGCGGGCGAAGCCTCGACCAGGACGAAGCCCCCGCCCTCCAGCGGAATCCGAGCAAGGGGTGCCAAGGCTCCTCCTCCGCTTGTCGTACACGGCGGCGGTCACTGAGGGAACCGCTCCGGGTCCCGGCCAGCATCACAGGCCCGGGGGCGCGGCGCACGGCGAACTGGGCCGCTTCCTCCGGATCACTCCGCTGAACAGATGAAAACGGCGGCCGGCGGTCCTGCCGTACCGAGTGGCGCGGCCGCGGCACCGCTCGAGCCTGTCGATGCAGCGTTCGACGGTGTTCCGCTGTTCATGGGCCCGGGTTAGGTTGGCCGGATGTCTGAGCTGAGAACCGAGCGTCTGTTGCTGCGGGGGTGGCGGGAGAGCGACCTCGCTCCGTGGGCTGCGATGAATGCCGACCCGGAAGTCCGCCGGTACTTTCCCGGAGTGCTCACCCGCGAGCAGGCCGACGCGTCGGCGGCCCGCTTCCAGGCGGAGATCCACCGGCGGGGCTGGGGCTGGTGGGCGGTCGAGGTGATCGACAGCGGTGAGTTCATCGGGTTCACCGGCCTGGACGCGGTGGAGGACGTCATGCCGTTCACGGGCGTGGAGGCAGGCTGGCGTCTGGCCCGCTCGGCATGGGGGCACGGCTACGCGACGGAGGCGGCCCGGGCCGCACTCGAATTCGGCTTCGACACGCTGGCGCTGCCGGAGATCCTCGCGGTCACCTCCGTCACCAACGTGCCGTCCCAGGCCGTGATGCGCCGCATCGGAATGACCCGCGACCGGGCCGACGACTTCGACGACCCGACCATGCCCCTCGGCCCACTGCGCCCGAGCGTCGTGTACCGCCTCCCACGGGGCAGGTACCAGCGCACCTGACCCGTACCGTGGTCGTCACTCCGCGGTTGCCGTTCGGCTCCGCGCACGCGAAGCCGAACCGGCGGGCCGGCCCACGGCGGACCGGCAGCGTCCCGTCGCGCGGCGCGCCTGACGTCGTCGCGGCGTCCTCAGACGCCCCAGCCGTAGGCGTCCTGGGTCGAGAGTTCCCGCCAGAACGTCGGTTCGAGCCGGGCCGTCACCCCCGCGGCTTCCATCATCGGCCGGATCTCGGACTCCATCTCCTGGAAGAACGACTCGAAGCTCTGCCGGTCCGGCCACTCGTCCAGCACCATCAGGCGGGTGCCGTCCTCGGAACCGTAGAAGCGGTGCGCGATGAGGCCATGGCGCTTCGCCGTCTCAAGGACCCCCTGGAACTTCTCGTTGTGGCTGCGGGCGTACTGCTCCAACGCCTTCGGATCGCCGACGGCTTCCAACGTCAAGATCACGGACATCGCTCCTCCTGAACACTCGCAGACCTGTACGGAGATGTTTGCAACAAATCGTGCCTGGCTAGGGCAAACACGCCATGAGGTCATCGAGCAGGCGAGCGGCTGCTGCACGGAAAGGGCGTGGGGATGCGGCGCAGGGCACCCCAGCGCCCCAGCGGCCGCCGGTGCTGGAGGCCGCGCATCGGGGGGAGCTGACAGCCTCACCGTGCTGATCACCTCGGGTCGGGGTCTCGTACGACGTTCGAACCGGCGCATTTGGGGTAGAACGGTCTGTCCGGCCGGCGTCGCGCCCGGGCCCGTGGCGGCGGGCCGGACGCCGGGAACCCGACGAGGCGGTGACACCGATGTCCCAGTGCAAGATCCCCGACTACCGCACCGGCCACCGCGGCCGGCACTGGACCCATGCCCTGCGCAGCGCCGAGAAGGCCGGTGCGGTCGTCGTCACGGACGAGACCGGTGAAACGGTCCGCTACGCCGGCGAACCCAGCGGCCCCGGCCGATTCCGCCCCTGGCTGACGGCCTCGGGGGAACGCTACGACAGCCACGACGTCCACCCCGAGTGGTGACGCGCAGGCGCGGACATCGCCGACGGAACCCCTGGGAGAGGAGGGCACTCCATGCACGGTCCCACGAGCCCCGCGCGGCCCCGGTCACGGATCGTGTGGGAGACGGCCGCGCTCGAGGCCGCCGCCCGGTTCCTGCGGGACGACCTGGCGGGCGTGCGCCTGCTGGTGGAGTCGGCCGACCTGCTGCCGTGCGGGCCCCGGCCCGCCGGGACCGCCGCGTACGGATCGCCCGACGTCCGGCGCATGCACGCGGGCCGGTACCGGCTGCTCTACCGGGTCACCGCCGAGGGTGACACCGGCGGGACGGCGATCACGGTGCTCCACGTCGGCCGCATCGCCTGACACACCGGGGGCGGGCCCTTCGGCCGCGTCGTGCGGGTCGTGCGGGTCGTGCATGTCCGGGGGTTCCAGGGGCATGCGAGTGGCCGGAGGTGAAAGCCATGGTTCCCCTGCTTCTCGTTCTGCTGCTCGCCCTGATCCTGTTCGGCGCCGGCTTCGCACTGAAGGTCCTCTGGTGGGTCGCGATCGCCGTACTGGTGATCTGGCTCCTCGGGTTCGTCGCCCGGCCGAGGACCGGCGGCGGGCGTTGGTACCGCTGGTAGTCGCGGCCGGTCCGCCATGAGGCGTCAGTGGTGCCCGCACCGTACGGTGCGGGCACCACTGACGCCTCATGGCGGACCGGCCGCGACTACCAGCGGTACCAACGCCCGCCGCCGGTCCTCGGCCGGGCGACGAACCCGAGGAGCCAGATCACCAGTACGGCGATCGCGACCCACCAGAGGACCTTCAGTGCGAAGCCGGCGCCGAACAGGATCAGGGCGAGCAGCAGAACGAGAAGCAGGGGAACCATGGCTTTCACCTCCGGCCACTCGCATGCCCCTGGAACCCCCGGACATGCACGACCCGCACGACCCGCACGACGCGGCCGAAGGGCCCGCCCCCGGTGTGTCAGGCGATGCGGCCGACGTGGAGCACCGTGATCGCCGTCCCGCCGGTGTCACCCTCGGCGGTGACCCGGTAGAGCAGCCGGTACCGGCCCGCGTGCATGCGCCGGACGTCGGGCGATCCGTACGCGGCGGTCCCGGCGGGCCGGGGCCCGCACGGCAGCAGGTCGGCCGACTCCACCAGCAGGCGCACGCCCGCCAGGTCGTCCCGCAGGAACCGGGCGGCGGCCTCGAGCGCGGCCGTCTCCCACACGATCCGTGACCGGGGCCGCGCGGGGCTCGTGGGACCGTGCATGGAGTGCCCTCCTCTCCCAGGGGTTCCGTCGGCGATGTCCGCGCCTGCGCGTCACCACTCGGGGTGGACGTCGTGGCTGTCGTAGCGTTCCCCCGAGGCCGTCAGCCAGGGGCGGAATCGGCCGGGGCCGCTGGGTTCGCCGGCGTAGCGGACCGTTTCACCGGTCTCGTCCGTGACGACGACCGCACCGGCCTTCTCGGCGCTGCGCAGGGCATGGGTCCAGTGCCGGCCGCGGTGGCCGGTGCGGTAGTCGGGGATCTTGCACTGGGACATCGGTG
>NZ_JZWV01000382.1 GCF_000966975.1 Streptomyces katrae
GGCCGGGTCGGGGAGCGCCTTGCGGTCGAGCTTGCCGTTGACGGTGAGCGGGAACCGCGGCAGGTGCAGGAACAGCGACGGGACCATGTAGTTGGGGAGGTTGCGGCCGAGTTCCGTGCGGATCTCCTCGGCGGTGGGCGTACCGGTGAAGTAGCAGACGAGCCGTTGCTGGCCCGCGTGGTCCCGGTCGACGGCGACGACGGCCTCGGCGACGCCGGGCACGGCGCGCAGCGCGGTCTCCACCTCGCCCAGTTCGATGCGGTTGCCGCGGACCTTGACCTGGTGGTCCTGGCGGCCGAGGAAGTCGAGCTGGCCGTCGGCCCGCATCCGGGCGAGGTCGCCGGTGCGGTACATGCGGCTGCCGGGCACGGCGGAGAACGGGTCGGGGACGTAGCGCTCGCTGGAGCGGCGCGGGTCACGCAGGTATCCGGGGCCCACGCCGGTGCCGCCGATGAAGAGTTCGCCGGGCACACCGGGCGGTACGGGGGCGAGGGCGGCGTCCAGCAGGTAGAGGGAGTTGTTGCGCAGCGGGCGTCCGACGGGCAGCCGGCCGTGTTCCAGCTGGGCGTGCACGTCGGGGCCGATGAAGGCGTGCGTGTTGTCGTCGGAGCACTCGGTGAGGCCGTAGGCGTTGACGATCGCGGCCCGCGGGTGGAACGCGTACCAGCGGGTGCACAGTTCGGGCGGCAGCACCTCGCCGTTGACGATGAACCAGCGCAGTTCGGGCAGGGCCGGCGGCAGCACGCCGGTGTCCCACAGGTCGACGGCGGCGCGGACGAAGGAGGGCACGGTCTCCAGGACGGTGATCCCCCGGCGGGCGGCGTCGTCGAAGAGGGTGGCCGGGTCGCGGGCGGTGTCCCGGGACACCAGGTGGACCTGGCCGCCGGTGATCAGCGGGGCGAGCATCTGCCATACGGAGATGTCGAAGGTGAGCGGGGCGTTCATCACCACGCGGTCGCCGTCGCCGAGACCGAGGTCCTCGACCTTGGCCAGGAGGTGGTTGTTCATGCCCCGGCGGTGGACCATGGCGCCCTTGGGCTTGCCGGTGGAGCCCGAGGTGAAGCAGACGTAGGCGAGGGCGTCGGGTCCGCCGGCCGGCGCCGGGCGCTCGCCGGGGACCGCGGCGGCCGCGTCGTCGATCACCAGGACGGGCAGTCCGCCGGGGACCGCGGCGGCGATCTCCTCGGCACGCGCCCGCTGCTCGGGGGCGGCCAGCAGGCGGGCGATCCCGCCGCTCGCCAGGAGATCGGCGGTGCGGGTGACGGGGCCCTCGGGGTCGAGGGGGACGTAGGCCGCACCGGCGCCGAGGATGCCGAGCATCGCGACGGGGACGCGGGCGGTGGGCTCGCTGAGTACGGCGACCAGGTCGCCGGGGCGGACCCCGTCGGCGAGCAGGGCCAGGGCGAGGGCGTCGGCGCGGGCCACGAGGTCCGCGTAGCCCAGTTCGCGGCCGGTGTCGTCGGTGGTGGCGACGGCGTCGGGGCGGCGCCCGGCCTGCTGCCGGACGCGCTCGACGACCTCCGCGTACTCCTCGTCGCGGGCCGTGTCGTTCCATTCGACCAGGACGCGGTGGCGTTCGGCGGGAGAGAGCAGGTCCACGGTGCCCACCGGGCACGTGGGGTCCTCGGCGACGGCTTCCAGGAGCCGGGCGAGGCGTTCGATCAGGGCCTGGGCGGTGTCGCGGTCGAAGACGTCCGGCCGGTAGTCGATCTGGAGCCGCAGCCGCTCGCCGGGGATGGCGGTCAGCGAGAGCGGGTAGTGGGCGGCGTCGTACGGGTCCACTCCGGTGACCTGGAGCCCGCCCGCGCCGAGTGCGGCGAGGCCGGCCGCGTCGACCGGGTAGTTCTGGAAGGCGACGCAGGAGTCGAAGAGCTCGCCCGCTCCCGCGAGCCGCTGGATCTCGACCAGCCCCAGGTGGTGGTGGTCGATCAGGCGCGCCTGCTCGTCCTGGAGCCGCTCGAACAGTGCGACGAGGGACTCGGCCGGGTCGATCCGTACCCGGACCGGCACGGTGTTGATGCACAGGCCCACGATGTCGGCGACGCCGGGCAGTTCGGGGTCGCGGCCGCTGACGATGGCGCCGAAGACCACGTCCTCGGAGCGGATCTGCCGGCCGAGCAGCAGGGCCCAGGCGCCTTGGAGCAGGGTTCCGGAGGTGATCCGGTGGGCGCGGGCGAGGGCGCCGAGCCGTTCGGTGAGGGATTCGGGGAGGTACGTCTCCACGCGGTCGGGCAGTACCGAGCCGGGCGGCGGGGAGACGGGCGCGGTTCGGGTTCCGCCGGGCAGGCCGTCCAGGGCGCGGGTCCAGGCGTCCTGGGCGGCGGTCGTGTCGCGGCTGTGGAGCCGGCTCAGGAAGGCGGAGTAGGGGGTGACGGGTCCCAGCGGGGCGTCGTCGGCGTGGTGCAGGGCGAGGAGTTCGCGGACCAGGACCGGCCAGGACCAGCCGTCCATCACGATGTGGTGGTAGGTCAGCAGCAGCCGGTGGGAGAGCGGGCCGGTGCGGATGAGGGTGAAGCGCAGCAGCGGCGGCCGGGCGAGGTCGAAGCGGGTGGCCCGGTCCTCGGCGAGGAGGGTGCCGACGGCGGCGGTGCGCTCGCTCTCGCCGAGCCCGGACAGGTCCACCTGCTGCCAGGGGGCCCGGACGCCGCGCTGGACGACCTGGGCGGGTTCACCGGTGGCGCGGCGCAGGAAGCCGGCGCGGAGGTTGGCGTGCCTCTCCAGGACGGTGTCGGCGGCGGCGCGCAGCCGGTCGGCGTCGAGGGGGCCGTCGAGGTCGAGGAGCAGCTGGGCCACGTAGACGTCGCGTTCCTCCTCGTCGAAGAGGGCGTGGAAGAGGATGCCGTCCTGGAGCGGGGACAGGGGCAGGACGTCCTCGACCAGGGAGCGGGCGGCCGGGGCGGCGGCGGGTGCGGCGGGTGTGGACGGCGGGTGGTTCACGGCGGTGTTCCTTCGGTGGTCAGGCGGTCTGGGTGCGGCGGGCCCGGCGGACGACCGGCGGGTCCTCGGCGCCGGCGGCCGCGGCGGAGGGCAGGGCGGCGGCCAGTTCGGCGACGGTGGGGCCGGTGAAGAACCGGCGGATGGTGACGGCACCGCCGAAGCGGTCCCGGACCTCGGCGAGCAGCCGGGTGGCGAGCAGGGAGTGTCCGCCGAGGTCGAAGAAGCTGTCGTGGACGCCGATCCGCGGCACGCCCAGGATCTGCTCCCAGATCGCGCACAGGGCGCGCTCTTCGTCGGTGCGCGGCTCCTGGCGGGCTCCCGCGGTACCGGCCGTGGCCGGGTCCGGCGCGGGCAGGGCGGCCAGGTCGGTCTTGCCGTTGGCGGTGACGGGGAAGGCGTCGAGCAGGGTGAGGGTGGCGGGCATCATGTAGTCGGGCAGCCGGGCGCGCAGGTGCTCGCGCAGTTCCCGCGGGTCGGGTGCGGGGGTCCCCTCGGCGGGGACGGCGTAGCCCGCGAGCGCGGGACCGGCGGCCGTGTCCACGACGGTGACGGCGGCCTGGCCCACCGCCGGGTGGCCGGCCAGGACGTGCTCGATCTCGGCGGGTTCGATGCGCAGTCCGCGGATCTTGACCTGCCGGTCGGCGCGGCCGAGGTACTCGACCTGGCCGTCGGCGCTCCAGCGGGCCAGGTCGCCGGTGCGGTACATCCGGCTTCCCGGGGGGCCGTACGGGCAGGCGACGAAGCGTTCGGCGGTCAGCCCGGGCCGGCCGAGGTAGCCCTGGGCGAGTCCGGCGCCCGCGATGTAGAGCTCGCCGATGACACCGGGCGGCACGAGGCCGAGCCGCTCGTCCAGGACGTGCAGCTGCGTGCCGTCGAGGGGGCGGCCGATCGGGACCTGTCCGGCGGGGGCCTCCTGGCCCGGGCCCACGGCGAAGGTCGCCGCGAAGGTGGTGGTCTCGGTGGGGCCGTAGGCGTTGGTGACGGTGGTGCGGGGGCAGGCCTCGCGGACCCGGCGGACCATGGAGGGCGAGGCGGCCTCGCCTCCGGTCATCACCTCGTGGAGCGTGCCGAGCGCGGGCAGGCAGCGGTCGGCGAGGACGTTGAAGAGGGTGGCGGTGAGGAAGGTCCCGGTGACCTTCTCCTCGGCCATCAGCCGGGCCAGCGCGTCCACGTCGAGTTCGCCGGGCGGCGCGACGACGACCAGGCCGCCGTTCAGGAGCGGCACCCACAGTTCGTAGGTGGAGGCGTCGAAGGCGTGCGGGGAGCGCAGCAGCACCCGCTCATGCGCGCCGCCGCGCCAGCGCCGGTCGGTGGCGAGGGCGACGACCTCGCGGTGGGAGACGGCCACGCCCTTGGGGGTGCCGGTGGAGCCGGAGGTGTACATCAGGTAGGCGAGCGCGTCGGGGTGCCCGTCCGGTCCGCTCGGCCCGGCGGTCCCGGCCTCCGCGGCTGACCGTCCGTCCGGGCGCAGTACGTGGCGCGGACCCGCCGGTACGGGTTCCCCGTCCGGGACGTCGGTGACGAGGACGGCGGCTCCGGCCGCGGTGAGCACGGCCTCGGTACGGGCGTGCGGAGCCCGCGCGTCCAACGGCAGGTAGGCGGCGCCCGTCTTGAGGATGCCCAGGCAGGTGGCGACGAGGTCGGCGGAGCGGTCCATCAGTACGGCGACGGAATCGCCCGGCCGGACGCCGAGGGCGCGCAGCCGTCCGGCGATCCGGTCCGCCCGGGCGTCGAGTTCGCCGTACGTGGTCTCCCGCCCGGCGCAGCGCACGGCGGGGCGGCCGGGGTGGGCGGCGGCCCGCTCCTCGAAGGCCCCGTGGACGGTCCGGGCGTCGGGGGCTGCGGGCGCGCCCTGCCAGTGCTCCAGCAGGTCGGCGCGTTCCCCGGGCAGCAGGACGTCGAGTGCGGACAGGGGGACGCCGGGCTCGCGGACGACGGCGCCGATGAGGTGGACGAGACGGTCCAGCAGGCGCCGGGCCGTGGGCGCGTCGAACAGGTCGCCCGCGTACTCCAGCCCGAGGGCCAGGCCCAGGGGGCGGCCGGTGGCCGGGTCGTGGAGCTCCTCCACCTCCAGGGTGAGGTCGAATTTGGCGGTGTCGGTGCGCACCGCCTCCACCTCGGCCCGCAGGCCCGCGAAGGCGGGGGTCTGCGGCTCGCCGCGCTGGGCGGAGACGGCGACCTGGAAGAGCGGGTGGCGGGCGGGCGAGCGGGCCGGGTTGAGGCGTTCGACCAGCGATTCGAAGGGCAGTTCCTGGTGGGCGTACGTCTCCAGGGCGGCGGCGCGCACCCGGCCCAGCAGCTCCGTGAAGGTGGGGTCGCCCGAGGTGTCGGCGCGCACGATGAGGGTGTTGACGAAGAGGCCCACGAGGTCGGTGAGGGCTTCGTCGTCCCGGCCGTCGACGGGGCAGCCCAGCGGCAGGTCGGTGCCGGCGCCGAGGCGGGTGAGCAGGGCCGCGAAGGCGGCCTGGACGGCCATGAACGGGGTGGCGCGGGCGCTTTGGGCCAGCGCGGCCAGTCCGGCGTGGGCGGCGGCGCCGGTCCGCGCCTCCACCAGTGCGCCGCGGTGGCCGGCCACGGCCGGGCGCGGCCGGTCGGCGGGCAGGGCCAGTTCCTCGGGCAGGCCGTCGAGGACGGCCGCCCAGTGGGTGAGGAGCCGGCCGTGCAGGGAGGCGGGGTCCTGGGCCGGGCCGAGGAGTTCACGCTGCCACAGTGCGTAGTCCGGGTACTGGACGGGCAGTTCGGGCCATTCGGGCGGCCGGCCGGCGCACCGGGCGGTGTAGGCGGCGGCGAGGTCGCGGACGAGGATGTTCACGGAGTGGCCGTCGCCCGCGATGTGGTGCAGGACCAGGAGCAGGTAGTGGTCGTCGGCGCCGTCGGTGAACAGGTCGGCGCGCAGCGGTGGTTCGACGCGGAGGTCGAAGGGCCGGGTCGAGGCTTCCTCGGCCCGCCGGGCCCGTTCGGCGGGCGGGCAGTGGGTGATGGTGAGCACCGGGGCGGCGTCCGCGGGGTCCAGGACCCGCTGGTGGGGGCGGCCCGCCTCGTCGGGGAAGACGGTGCGCAGCGCCTCGTGGCGGGCGCTCACGTCCGCGAGCGCGGCGCGCAGGGCCGGGCGGTCGAGGGCGCCGCGCAGCCGCAGTCCGACGGGGATGTGGTAGAGCGCGCCGTCGGCGCCGTCCCGGGCGTGGAACCACAACCGCTGCTGGGCGTGGGACAGAGGGATCACAGCAGTGCTCCGAGCTGGGATTCGAAGGTGTCGAGGTCGGCCTGGCTGACCTGGGCGAGGGAGACGTCGGAGGGGGTCAGCCCGCCGGCGTCGGGGCGGGCGGCGTGGGTGACGACGGCGCGCAGCATGGTGAACCACTCCCGCGCGAGGTCGTGGACCCACGGTCCGGGGAGGGCGTTGCCCGCCCAGGTCCAGGTGGCGCTGAGGGTGAGGCCGTCCGGGCCCTCGTGGGCGGCCGCGTTGACCTCCACCGCGTGGGCCATCGGGAGGCCTTCGTCGGCGTCGTCGAGGGCGAAGTCGTGGCCGGGCGCGGCGTCCCAGGGGGCGTCGCCGCCCATCGGGAACCGGCCGAGGTAGTTGAAGCCGATCTGGGGGATGCCGCGGGCGGCGAGGCCGGGCCCGGTGCGGGAGTTGAGGTGGCGCAGCAGCCCGAAGCCGATTCCCTTGTCGGGTACGGCGCGCAGTTCCTCCTTGACCAGCCGCAGGGCGGCGCCGACCGCGGGTCCGCCCGCCCGGGCCTCGTCGAGGTCCGGGCGGCCGAGGGCGAGGCGGACGGGGAACACGGTGGTGAACCAGCCGACGGTGCGGGAGAGGTCGGTGCCGTCGGTGACGTCCTCCCGGCCGTGGCCCTCGACGTCGATGAGGACGGCGCCCTCCTCGTCGGCGCCCTCCTCGTCGGCGCCGTCCGCCCCCTCGGCGCCGCGCCGGACGAGCACGGCGAGGGCCAGGGCGGTCAGCAGCACGTCGTTGACCGTGCCGTTGACGAGGCCGGGCGCGGTGGTGAGCAGGGGGCCCGTCACGTCCGGCCCGAGGGTCAGGGTGAGGGTGTTCTCCGGGCTCTCCGGGTCGAGGCCGCCGGGCGGCCGGACCCCGGCCAGGGGCTGGGGGGCCTCGCGCAGGGCGGCGGCCCAGCGGTCGGCCTCGGCGGTCCGGCGGCCGGAGGTGGCCTCCGCGCGCAGCAGGTCGGCCCAGTGCGCGAAGGGGGTCGCCGCGGGCTCCAGGACGGGCTCCCGGCCCTCGGTGAGGGCGGTCCAGCAGCTGCGCAGGTCGTCCTGGAGGATCCGCCAGGAGACGCCGTCCACCACGAGGTGGTGGATGACGAGCGCGAGCCGTCCCTGGTGTCCGGGTCCCCGGTCCAGGAGTACGGCGCGCAGCATGTGGCCGTCGCGCGGCGAGAGCAGGCGCCGGGCGGCCCGCATCCGCTCCCTGGTCAGGGCGGGGAATTCCTCCTCGGCGGTCCCGCGGGCGTCCACGTGCTCCAGCAGGTCCGCCGCGGCGACGGAGCCCGCGGGCGGTACGACGGGTTCGGCGCCGGTGGCCCCGATCCCGTCGGGCAGCCGCAGGCGGAGCATCTCGTGGGTGTCCAGGAGGGCCTGGACGGTGCGTTCGGCGGCGGCCGCCCCGAAGCCCGGCGGGGTGCGCAGGACCAGCGACTGGTTGTAGGTGTCGACGGGACCGCCGAGTTCGGCGAGCCAGCCCATGATGGGGGTGGGTGCCAGCGGGCCCAGGCGGCGCGGGGGCGTGGCCGGTCCGGCCTCCTCGCCCACCCGGCCCTGGGCGCGGGCGGTGGCGGCGAGCGCGCTCACGCTGTCCGCGCGGAGCACGTCGCGGGTGCTGACGACCAGGCCGGCCGCGCGGGCGCGGCTGACGACCTGGATCGCCTGGATGCTGTCGCCGCCCAGCCCGGTGAAGCTGTCGCCCGCGTCGACCTCGGCGCGGCCGAGGACCTCGGCGAACAGGGTGCGCAACGTCCGTACGGGGTCGGGTCCGGCCGGGTGCCCGGTGCGGTGGACGGGCTCAGCCACGGGGCGCGTTCCCGGCGAGGGCGGCCACCAGGGAGGCGGGGCGCATGTCGGTCCAGACCCGCTCGACGTGGTCCAGGCAGGCCTGGCGGCCGTCGGGGCCGTGCACGACGGTCCAGCCGGCGGGGACGGGGTGGGTGGCGGGCCACAGGGAGTGCTGGAGCTCGTCGTTGCGGACCACGACGTAGGAGGCGTTGTCGTTCTCGAAGGGGTTGCTCATGGCGGTTCACCTTTCGGGTCGGGTGCGGCCGTACGGGTCGTACGGCGCGTCGTCGGGACGGGTAGGGCGGAGGGTCAGGAGCGGGGGGCGGCCTCGATGCGGAGGCGGACAAGGGCGTGCGCCGCGTCGAGGGCGGCGTGCACGCCGGCGGGCTCCTGATGGCGGGCGATCACGTGCCCGAGCCGGTCGGAGGCGCTGCGGGGCGTGCGTACGGGAGTGCCGGGGGCAGCGGTGACCAGCACCGATTCGACTCCCTCGACGGCGGCCGCGGCCTCGGCGCCGTGGACGGCCGTGAGGGTGCCGTCGGTGTCGGCGAGGAGGAACTGGATCCCGGCGTGGCCGGCCTCCTCGGCCTTCAGGTGCGGGGGCAGGCCGAGGGCGGCGCGCAGCTGTGCGTCGAGCAGGTCGATGCCGGTGGCGAGCCTGATCAGTTCGGGGATCATGCCGCCGGCCGGGCGCGGGTTGATCTCGACGAGGGCGGGCCCGTCCGCGGTCAGTTTGACCTCGGTGTGGGTGGCGCCCAGCCGGATCCCGGCCGCGTCCAGGGCCGCCGTCACCGTGTCGGTGATCGACTGGGCGGTGGCGGCGGGCAGGGGGGCGGGAAAGAGGTGGCGGTGCTCGACGAAGTGCGGGCCGGCGGTCACGGACTTGGCGGTGATGCCCACGCACACGGACTGCCCGTCCCCGCCGAACATCTCGACGCTGTACTCCGGCCCGTCCAGGTACTCCTCGACGAGGACGGTGCGGGCAGTGGGCATGCCGCGCACGTTGGTGTCGATCGCGAGGATCCGCTCGATCTGGGCGCGGACCTCGGCCTCGTCGGCGCAGAGCAGGACGTTGGTGGAGCCGGAGTCGTCGGCCGGCTTGACCACGCAGGGCAGTCCGGTGCGGGCGACGGCGGCCGCGGCTCCGGCCGGCTCGCGGACGAGGGCGTACCGGGGCTGGCGGACGCCCGCGGCCCGCAGTCTCTCGCGCAGGGCGGACTTGTCGCGGCAGACGGCCACCGCCTCGGGCGGGTTGCCGGGCAGGCCGAGCCACTGGGCGATCCGGGCGGCGGCCGGTACGTAGAAGTCGCTGGTGGTGGTGACCCCGGCGATCTCCTCACGGCGGAACCGCTCCTGTACGGCGGCGCGCAGGGCGGCGTCGGAGTTGGTGTCGCAGCGGACCACCTCGGCGCCGGTCTCCGCGAGTCCCCGGTAGCGGTCGGGGTCGCCGGTCAGCAGGACGGGTACGGTGCCCAGTTCGCGCGCCCGCTCCAGCGCGAGCATGCCGGTGCCGGTGGTGTTGGACTCCACGAACAGCAGGTGCCGGCGGATCCCGGCGGGCGGGCTGTAGGCGACGGCGGACCAGGTGCGGGCGGTCCCGTCGGGTCCGAGGGCGGCCGGCGCGGTGGCGGTGGGCACCTCGCGCAGCCGGTGCGCGTCCCAGTGCCCGTCGTCGTAGACGGTGTCGGCGTAGCGGTCGCCGCGGTCGGGGAGGATGCCGACGATCCGGGTCCCGGGTGCGGCGCGGTCGGCGAGGCCGGTGAGCACCCGGTAGACGGAGCCCGAGGTGTTGCCGCCGAAGATCTGCTGCTCGCGGGCGAGGTCCCAGGCCGCGGCGAAGGCCTCGTGGTCGTTGAGCCAGTGCACCTCGTCGACGAGTGTGCGGTCCAGGTTCTTGGGCAGCAGGCTGTTGCCCAGCCCGCTCTGCAGCCGCTGCGGTACGTCGGGCTGGCCGAAGAGGGCGCTGCCCACGCAGTCGACGCCGACGACGTGCAGGCCGGGCAGCCGCTCGCGCAGCGCCCGGGCGGTGCCGCACAGGGAGCCGCCGCTGCCGACGGCTCCCACGAGGGTGTCGAACCGGCCGAGGTCCGCCAGGAGTTCACCGGCGAGGGTGCGGTAGGCGCCGGGGTTGTCGGGGTTGGTGTACTGCTGCGGCCAGAAGGCGCCGGGCAGTTCGGCGAGCAGCTCCGCGAGCCGCTCCAGGCGGGCGCTCTGCCAGCCGTGGCTGGTCATCGCCTCGACGATGTGCACCCGGCAGCCCAGGGCGCGGAGTTTGGCGAGGGTGACGGGGTCGATCCGCGGGTCGGTGACGATGTGCACCTCGTGGCCCAGGGAGCGGCCGACGAGTGCGACGCCGAGGGCCATGGTCCCCGAGGAGCTCTCGATGACGGGGTCGCCCGGCTTCAGGGTGCCCAGCCGCCTGGCCTCCAGCAGGATGTTGCGCGCGACGCGGTCCTTCATCGCGAACAGGTTCTGCAGTTCCAGCTTGGCGTAGACCTCCACGCCCCGGGCCTCGCCCAGACGCAGCCGGACCAGCGGGGTCCCGCCGATCGCGTCCGTCACGGTGTCGAACAGCATGCTCAG
>NZ_JZWV01000383.1 GCF_000966975.1 Streptomyces katrae
TGTCGACAGCATGCTCAGATCTCCAGCTCGGCGGGGTGGGCGGGTGGGGTCTGCGGGCTCCAGCTGTCGTCGGCGCCGAGGGAGCGGTGTACGGACACCTCGCCGCCGAGAGGGGCGCAGCCGGCCCGGATGTGCTCGGTCTTGCCGGCGAGGGCGGGGTCGTCCGCCTCCAGGAGGACACCGAGCATGGTGCCGCTGTGGGCGAGGACCAGGCCCAGCCCGTCGACCTCGCGGCACAGGGCGTGCAGTTCCGCGAATCCGGCGCGCCGGCGGCGCTGGGCGTTCATCTCGGCGCTGCGGGTGGCGACGGCGCCGACCTCGGCGAGGTCGCCGCAGGCCACGGCGTCGGTGAGCCGGGCCAGCAGGCGGGCGTACTCCTCCCGGTCGGCTGCGTCGATGGCCCGGGCGCCCCGGTTGTGCGCGACGGTGTCGACCTGGCCGCCCTCGTCGTGGGCGACGACGGTGAGGGGCGGCAGCACCCCGAGGCGTCGGCCGAGGCGCACCTCCCGGTGGTGGAAGGCGACGATCTCGTCGTACATGACCCCGTCGGCCGGTTCGATGCCGCGCAGGAAGTCCTCCGTCTCGGCCGGGGTGAAGGCGCGCCCGTGGGCGGCCCCGACGGCCCGTACGGTGGCGACCAGGTCGGCGGAGGAACTGGCGAGGCCCTTGCCCTCGGGCAGGTCCCCGGCGACCTCCAGCAGGCCGCCGTCCGCCGTGCCGAGGGCGGCCAGGACGGCCTCGGCGACACGGCGGGACTTGGCCTTGTGCGCCGGGCGCACCCGGACCCGGCCTCCGGGCTCGGGGTGGAACACGGCGGTGGCCCAGCGGGCGAGGGGGAAGGTGACCAGGAAGTCCCCCTGCGGGTGGGGCAGGGCGCCCTGGAGCAGTTCGCCGAAGGTGCCGAAGGCGCTGCCGGAGCCGGAGCCGAGGGGGACGGCGGCCGCCCCCGCGACGGTGTCAGTGGGCGCGCTGTACACGGGTGCGAATGCCATCGCCGTCCTCCTCGCGGGTCTTGTCCTCGGGCGCTCCATACAGGGCGCGGTCGCCCTCCTCGGCGCCCGCGCGGAGCGCGGCGGCACGCGCCTGCCAGTCGGCGCGCAGCCGTTCGTACGTCCCCTGCTGTC
>NZ_JZWV01000384.1 GCF_000966975.1 Streptomyces katrae
TCGTACGTCTCCTGCTGTCCGCGCAGGACCGCGCGGACGGCGTCGGGGCGGGCCGAGCCGGCGGACACCATGCGCTCCAGGCCCCGGTCGACGTCGAAGGCCTCGGCGAGGAGCCGGGCGGGGTCGGCGAGGGTGATGCCGTGTCCGGCGGCAGCCTCGGCCAGCAGGGCGGGTTCTCCCGGGGCGGGGGCGGCGCCCGCCGTCGCGGCGAGCACGACGTACTTCCCGGCGACGACCTGGGCGGTGCGCCAGGGCACCCCTTCGGTGAGGCAGAGTGCGTTGGCGAGGCTGAAGCCGCCGAGGAACTCGCGCTCGCACACCTGGCGCATGCGGTCGGCGCGGAAGGTCAGCCTGCGCAGTACCTCGGTGAGGAGGCGGACGGTGCCGTGGGCCGAGTCGAAGGCGTTCAGCAGGTGGGTGCCGGCCTCCTTGGACACCTCGACGAGGTTGCAGAAGGGGGTGTTGCGCTGGCCCAGGAGCACGTCGAAGTGGAAGGCGGTCAGGTGGGCGGTGCGCCCCCGGATGCGCTCCAGGACCGGGTAGTTCTTCTTCTGCGGCATGGCGGAGGAGATGCCGGACAGTTCGTCGGGCAGTTCGATGAACCCGTACTCGCTGCCGCCCCAGGTGAGCAGGTCGGTGGTGAAGCGGCTCAGCGCGGTGCCCAGCAGGCTGAGTTCCGCGGTCAGTTCGGCGCTCCAGCGGCGCGAGGCCACGGCGGTCAGGGCATGGGGCTGCGGCCGGGAGAAGCCGAGCAGCCGGGCCATCCGGTCGCGGTCCCAGGGCAGTTCCTGTCCCGCCATGGCGCCGGCGCCGAGGGGGCAGGTGTCGATTCCGTCGTAGGCGTTCAGCAGCCGGGCGTGGGTGTGCAGCAGGTGCTCGGAGAGCGCGGCGAGGTGGAAGCCCGGGGTGATGATCTGGGCGGCCTGGAAGTGGGTGTACCCCGGCATGGGCAGGTCGCAGGTCTTCTGGGCCAACTCGTGTACCACGGAGCCGAGTTCGAGGAGCGCGTCGGCGAAGCGGGCGAGCTGGTCGCGGCCGTACATCACCTGGGCGCAGGCCTGGAGGTCGTTGCGGCTGCGGTCGGCGTGCCAGTGCGTGACCGGGGCGGGCAGGCCCGCCTCGACGTGCCGTTCGAGGGCGAAGGCGATGTCCGACATGTTGGCGCCGGGCTGCGCGCTGAGGGTGTCGGACCCGACGGCGTCCAGCAGGGCGGCGATCCGGTGGGCCTCCTCGGCGGTGATGAGGTCCATGCGGACGTACTCGGCGGCCAGGGTCTTCTCGATGGCGACGTAGTGGCGCAGCAGGTGGCGGGACTCGAACCCGAACTGGGGGGCGAGCACTTCGTCGTGGAGGAGTTCGGCGGGACCGCCTCGGATCCGGCCGCTCAGCTCGGGGGCGGGGCCCGTAGTGTCACTCGTCACGTGGTGTGTTCCGTTTCCTGTTCTGGTGCGGGGCGCGTCGGCGCATGCCTGATCGACGCGCGGCGCGGGAAGGGGGGACGGGTGCCCCGGGCGGGCCGGGGCACCCGTTCAGCGGTGGTCGGCCCCGGCGAGGGCGGTGCGCAGCAGGGCGGCGGCCGTGGTGCTGTGCGGCGGCCGCATCAGCCCGTAGTGGTCGGTGGCGGCGTCGTGGCGGGTGAGGCCCGCCCCGGCCCGGGCCGCCCATCGGTCGGCGGCGTGTTCCGCGGCTCCGGTCGTGGTCTGGAGGAACAGGACGGGGCAGGGCGCGGCCGGGGGCCGGTACGCGGCGGCGGCGCGGATCCCGGTGCGGAAGACCGCGTAGTGCCGCGCGAGGTCTCTCGCGTCCAGGCCGGGGGCGAAGCCCTCGCGTTCCACGTGCCCGGCGAGGACGGCGAGCCGGGCGGGGGTGCCGGCGGCGCTCCGCAGGGCGCTCCGCAGCACGGACAGGCTGTCGCCGGTCGGGTCGAACCCCGCGGAGCGGGCCAGGTCCTCGTGGAACCACTCCAGCAGCTCGGTCTCGTCGTCGGGGACGTGGCCGGGCTCCGGATAGCCGGTGTCCAGCAGTGCGAGGGTCGCCACCTCCTGTCCGGCGGACCGCAGTTGGACCGCCATCTCGTAGGCGAGGAGCCCACCGAAGGACCATCCGGCCAGGTGGTAGGGGCCGGTGGGGCGGATCCGGCGCAGGGCCTCCAGGTGGGCGGCGGCCAGCTCCTCGACGGTGGCGTCGGGGGCCGCTGCGGGGTCGGTCAGCCCGGGCGCCGTCAGGCCGAACACCGGGCGTCCGGCGTCCAGTTCGGCGGCCAGGGTGCGGTAGCAGAAGACGTTGCCGCCGATCGGGTGGACGAGGAAGAGCGGGTCGAGGGTGCCCTCGGACCGGAGACGGACCACGGGGTCCGCGGCGACGGCGACGTGCCGGCCGCGCAGCAGCGCGGCCTGCCGGGCGACGGTCGGGTGCTCCAGGACGGCCGAGACGCCGAGGCGTTCACCGAAGGCCTGGTTGATCCGGCCGATCAGGCGCAGGGCGTCGATGGAGTGCCCGCCGGATTCGAAGAAGTCGTCGTGGACACCGACCGGCCCGGCGTCCAGGAGCCGCTCCCAGATCCCGGCGAGGCGGGATTCGAGGGCGTCGCGGGGCGAGGTCGGCTCGACACCGCCCCGCAGGCCGGCGGGGTCCGGGTCGGGCAGGGCCGCGCGGTCCAGCTTGCCGTTGGCGGTCAGCGGGAGGGCCGTCAGGCACACCCAGGCGGAGGGGACCATGTACTCGGGGAGCCGCTCCCGGGCGTGGGCGGCGAGCGCGCCCGGGTCGGGGGCCGGTGCGGCGTCCGACCCGGCCGCCTCGGGGACGAAGTAGCCGACGAGGCGTTCGCCGCGGGGCAGGACCGCGCAGTCGCGCACGCCGGGGTGTTCGGCGAGGACGGCCTCGATCTCCCCGGGTTCGACGCGGAATCCGCGGATCTTGAGCTGGTGGTCGGTGCGGCCCGCGTACTCCAGGGCTCCGTCGGGGCGGTGCCGGGCCAGGTCTCCGGTCCGGTAGAGGCGCCGGGTGGTGCCGTCCGGGCCGGTGTGCTCGATGAACCGCTCGGCCGTCAGCTCGGGTCGTCCGTGGTAGCCGTCGGCGAGGCCGACGCCTTCGAGGAAGAGCTCACCGGTGACACCGAGGGGGACCTCGGCCAGACGGCGGTCCAGGACGTGGGTGCGCATGTTGGCGATGGGCCGGCCGATGGGCACGGTGTCGCCGCCGTCCGGCCGGCACTGCCAGGAGGTGACGTCGACGGCGGCCTCGGTCGGCCCGTAGAGGTTGTGCAGCTCGACGCCGGGCAGCCGCTCGAAGAACCTGCGCTGGACCTCGTAGGGCAGGGCCTCGCCGCTGCAGACCACCCGGGTGAGGCCGGCCGCGCCGGCCACGGCCTCGGGGTCGTCGAGGAAGACGCTGAGCATCGAGGGGACGAAGTGCACGGTGCTGACGCCGTCGGCCCGGATCAGTGCGGCGAGGTAGCCGGGGTCGCGCTGGCCGCCGGGGCGGGCGAGGACCAGGGTGGCACCGGTCAGCAGCGGCCAGAACAGCTCCCAGACGGAGACGTCGAAGGTGTACGGGGTCTTGTGCAGCACCCGCTCCCCCGGGGTCAGCCCGTATGCGTCCTGCATCCACAGCAGCCGGTTGGCGATGGCGCGGTGCGAGACCACGACCCCCTTGGGCTTGCCGGTGGATCCCGAGGTGAAGATCATGTACGCCGGGTCGGACGGCTCGGGCGCCCGGGCAGGACCCGCGGTACCGGTCGCAGCCGCGTCCGGCCGCAGGACGGTGACCCCCGAGCCCTCCAGCCGCTCCTCCCACGCGCCCTCGGTGACCACCAGGCCTATGCCGGATTCGGCGAGCAACGACCGTACGCGCGGCGCCGGGTGCTCCGGGTCCAGCGGGACGTAGGCGGCGCCGGACTTGAGGACGGCGAGGAGTACGACGGGCAGGGCCAGGGAGCGTTCCAGCAGCAGACCCACGAACGTGCCGGGGCCGGCGCCCCGCTCCCGCAGGGCCGCGCACAGCCGCTCGGCCTCGGTGTCGAGGGTGCGGTAGGTCAGCTCGGCGCCCTCGAAGCGGACGGCGGGCGCGTCCGGGGTCCGGTCGCGCTGCGCGTCGATCAGCCGGGTCAGGACGTGCGGCTGCGGGTAGTCGACGACGGTCCGGTTCCAGTCGGCGTAGCGGCGGTGTTCGGCCTCGGGCAGCAGGTCGGCGGTGGTGCAGTCGCGATCGGGGGCCTCGGCCAGGTCGCACAGGGCCGCCAGCGTGCGCGCTCGCCATCTGCTCCTCGGAGAACTGGGCCGCGTCGTAGCGCAGGCCGAGTTCGAGGAGGGCGCCGTCGGGGCTGCGGGAGAACTCGGCGCCGAAGGCGAAGTCGGTGCCGGCCTCTCCGGTCTCCTCCAGCACGGTGAACGCACCGTCGGCCGGCCCGTCCTGCTCCACGTGGAAGTGGGTGTAGTTGAAGAAGGTCTCGAAGAGCGGGCCGCCTCCGGACAGGCGCTGGATCTCGGCGAGCGGGAAGCGGCGGTGCGCGTGCAGCTCCGCCTCCACGGCGGCGACGTGTCCGACGAGGCCGCGCCAGCTGAGCCCGGTGACCGTGACGGTCAGCGGCAGGGTGTTCAGGAAGACGCCGACGACCTTGTCGCCGTCGGTCTCCTCGGCGCGGCCGTTGTGGACCACTCCGGTGGTGACCGCGTCGCCGCCGCCCAGCAGGGCCATGACCCTCAGGTGGGCGGCGAGCAGGACGGTGCGCAGCGGTACGCCGCACGCCGCGGCCAGGGTGGTGAGTCGGGCGTGCAGTTCCTCGGGCAGGGGCGCGAGGTACCAGGACATCCGGGCGGGTCCGCCGGCCGCCGCCGGCCGGGCCAGCCTGGTGGCGGGGGCGTCGGCGGCCTTGCCGGTCCAGAAGGCGCGCTGCCCGGGGTCGGCCAGCGCGGCCCGTTCGAGGGCGACGAAGGAGGCGAACCGGGAGCGGGGGCCGGCCTGCGGGGAGGGGCCGTCCGCGGGGGTCCGGGCGGCGAGCGCCTCGGTGTAGCAGGAGGCGAGTTCGGTGAGGAGCGAACGTTCGCTCCACCCGTCGAGGACGGCGTGGTGCTCGGCGATGAAGAGCTGGAACCTGGTGTCGGAGAGCCGTTGGACGTGGAACCGGATCAGCGGGGGCCGGTCCCAGTCGAAGGGCCGGTCGCGCTCGGCGGCGTAGCGGGCGGCGACGGCGGTGCGCTGCGCCTCGGCGTCGAGGCCGTGCAGGTCCTCGAAGGTGAGCTCCGGGCGGGCGCCGTGGTGGACGAGCTGGAGGGGCTCGGTGAATCCGTGCGGGTCGAAGGAGGTGCGCAGCATCTCGTGCCGGGCCGCGAGGACCTCGACGGTGGTCCGCCAGGCCTCCTCGGAGAAGGGCGCTTCGATCAGGTAGGAGGCCACGTTGTGGTAAACGCGTCCGCCGGCCGAGGGCAGGTCGCTGTGGTAGAGCATGCCGGCCTGGAGCCGGGTCATCGGGTAGGCGTCCTCCAGTCCCGCGGGCAGGGCGGCGCGATCGGCGGGGGTCAGTAGTGCGAACGGCTCGTACGGGGTTTCGGCTGCGGCCGCGGCCCGGTCCCGCGGGGTGACGTGCGGGGCGAGGGCGCGGGGCGTCGAGGAGCTCATGAGGTCGGCGACGGTGAGGTCGAGGCCTCGTTCGCGGAGCCGGGCGAGCACTTGGAGGGAGCGGATGGAGTCCCCGCCGAGGGCGAACCAGTTGTCCAGGGCGCCGACCCGTTCGTGCCCGAGGACCTGGGCGAAGACGTCGGTGAGCGCGGTCTCGACCGGCCCTCGGGGTGCCTCGTAGGCGGCGGTGGGGGTGCGGGCGGCCGAGCCGGGGGCGGGCAGCCGGCGCCGGTCGGTCTTGCCGTTGGCGGTCAGCGGGAAGGCGGGATGTAGCCGGGCAGCCGCCGCGAAAGGTGCTCGCGCATCTCCTCGACGGTGGGGCCCGCCCCGTCCTCGGCCCCGGTCACGGCCAGGTAGCCGACCAGGACGTCGTTCCCCGCGGGATCGGGTGCGACGAGTGCGACCGCGGCGTCGACGAGGGGGTGGGCGGCCAGGGCGGCCTCGACCTCACCGAGTTCGATCCGGAAGCCGCGCAGTTTGACCTGGTGGTCGATGCGGCCGAGGTACTCCAGGTCCCCGTCGGGCAGGGCCCGTGCCAGGTCTCCGGTGCGGTAGAGCCGCTCGGCCTCCGCGAGCCCGGCGGGCCCGTCGGCGACGCCGCCGGCGAGCCCGGTGGGGAAGCGCTCGGCGCAGGTAGCCGCGGGCCAGGCCCGCTCCGGCGACGTACAGCTCTCCGACGGCGCCGCGCGGGACGGTCCGGCCGCGCGCGTCGAGCAGGTGCAGGCGCAGGTCGGGGATGGGCACGCCGATGACGCTGCCGCGGCCCTCCTCCGCGTCGCGGGCGGTCAGCGGCCGGTAGGTGACGTGCACGGTCGTCTCGGTGATGCCGTACATGTTGACCAGGCGGGGTGCGGTGTCGCCGTGCCGGGCGAACCATCCGGCGAGGGCGGCGACGTCGAGGGCTTCCCCGCCGAAGACGACGTGGCGCAGGCGGAGCCCGGAGCCGGCCGGTCCGGCCGTGCGGTGGTGTTCCTCGTCGGCCCGGGCCAACTGGTAGAAGGCGGAGGGGGTCTGGTTGAGGACGGTGACCCGTTCGGCGCGCAGCAGCCGGTGGAACTCCTCGGGCGAGCGGCTGGTCCCGTACGGGACGACGACGAGCCGGCCGCCGTGGGCGAGGGCTCCCCACAGCTCCCAGACGGAGAAGTCGAAGGCGATCGAGTGGAAGAGGGTCCACACGTCGTCGGGGCCGAAGCCGAACCAGTGGTCGGTGGCGGAGAACAGCCGGGTGACGTTGGCATGGGGCACCAGGGTGCCCTTGGGGAGGCCGGTGGACCCGGAGGTGTAGATGACGTAGGCCAGGTGGTCCGGGGTGACGCCGGTGTCGGGGGCGGTGTCCGGTTGGGCGGCCAGGAGCGGGGCGTCGGCGAGCAGGTCGACGGTGTGCAGGCCGGGGGCGTCCCACAGGGCCCGGGTCGCGGTGGTGCCGACGACGTGCTCCAGGCGGGCGTCCTGGACGATGTGGCGCAGGCGCTCGGGCGGGTTGTCGGGGTCGAGGGGCAGGTAGGCGCCGCCGGCCTTGAGGATGCCGAGCAGGGCGACGACGAGGTCGGCGGAGCGGGGCAGGCACAGTCCAACGAGGGTGTCGGGGCCCACGCCGAGGGCGCGCAGCCGGTGCGCGAGCCGGTTGGCGCGGGTGTCGAGCTCGCGGTAGGTGAGGGAGACGCCCTCGTGCACGAGGGCGACCGCGTCGGGAGTGCGGGCGGCGTGTCCGGCGAAGATCTCGTGGACGCACGTCCGCTCGCCCGGGGTGTGCGGGAGGGCGGCGTGGTCCGGGAGCGGCGAGCCGATGCCGGTCCGTTCTTCGGCCGACAGCATCGGCAGTGCGCTGACCGGCAGCCCGGGGTTGTCGGTGGCGGCGTCCAGGAGGCGGGCGAAGTGCCGGCCGAACTGCCGGACGGTGGCGGCGTCGAACAGGTCCGCCCGGTACTCCAGCCGGCAGCTCAGCGCTCCGCCGGTGCGTACCACGTCGAAGGTCAGGTCGAACTTGGCGGTTCCGGCCGGTCCTTCGAGCAGCGTGGCCTTCGGGCCGGGCAGGCCGTCGGTCAGGCCGTCCTCGTCGTGCAGGCCGAACATGACCTGGAAGAGGGCGGCCTCCTCACCGGTGCGTCCGGCGGCGATCCGGTCGACGACGCGTTCGTAGGGCAGGTCCTGGTGGTCCTGGGCGTCGAGCACGGTGTCCCGTACGCGCTCCAGGTGGACCCGGAAGGCGGGATCGTCGGACAGGTCGGCGCGGATCACCAGCGTGTTGACGAACAGGCCGACGGTGTCCTGGAACTCCTTGCGGGCCCGGCCCGCCACCGGCGTCCCGACGAGTACGTCGTCGGTGCCGGTGTAGCGGCCCAGCACGATCTGGAAGGCCGCCAGCATCAGCGCGTACGGGGTGCTGTGGGTGTCACGGCACAGGCGCTCCATCCGGGCGAGCACCGGGGCCGGCACCTCGAAGGAGTGCAGCGCCGCCGCGCCACGGGCCGCTCCCGCGGCGGGCCGGCCGTCGCGGGGCAGGGGCGCGTCGGGGAGTTCGCCGTCCAGCTGCTTCTCCCAGTAGGCGAGCTGGCGCTGGGCGGCGGGGCCGCGGAGCCATTCCTCCTGCCAGTCGGAGAAGTCGGCGTACTGGTACTCGGGGGCCTCCGGGGCCACGATCCCGGCCGGGCTCCGGAGGTCGGTGCCGTCAAGCCCGTCGCCGTAGTGGGCGTACGCGGTGAGGAGCTCGCGGGCGAGGATCCCGACGGACCAGCCGTCGGCGACGATGTGGTGCATGGCGAGTGCGAGGACCGCGCCCTCGGGGGTGTGCAGCAGGGCCGCCCGGAAGAGCGGTCCGGACTCCAGGTCGAAGGGCCGGTGGTGTTCGGCGGCCATCCACTCCTCGACGTCCCCCGCTCCGCGCGCCGTGGCGCAGGACCAGACGAGCGCGGCCTCGGTGTCTATGTGCTGCCACAGCTCGCCGTCCCGCAGGACGAAGCGGGTGCGCAGTGCCTCGTGCCGGTCGAGCAGACCCTGGGCGCAGGCGCGGAGCGCGGCTTCGTCCACCGGGCCTTCGAGGCCGTAGAAGACGGGCATGTGGTAGGTCGGCCTGCCCTCCTCCAGCTGCTGGAGGAAGTACATCCGCTGCTGCGCTCCGGACGCGCGGAACGCGCTGAACGAGGGCTCCGCAGGGCGTTCGATCGGATCGTGACTGGCCAAGACAACTCCCTCGGCGCCGCACCGGTGACCGGCCCGCGACGCATGCTCCGCTTTGCTTGCCCGGCCAGCCTAGGAAGAGCATCGATTCGGGTGAAGTCGCCTGTTTTCGGTCCCCTGTTCACGTGACATGAGCGGTGGAGGCCGCCGGTGCACCGGTGGGCGGAGGGGCGCTTACGCGCTCGGTGGTGTCGTGCGCAGGCCTTCGAGGAGGGCGGTGAGGTAGCGGTGTGCGGTGTCGACCCGGTCGGCGGGGGTGCCGCCGTGGACGCTCACGGCGTGGGCGACGCCGCACATGAGCGGGACGAGGTCGGCGGCGGTGAGGTCGGGGCGGACCACTCCGGCGTCGCGGGCCCGGGCGAGGAGGGTGGCGCCGGCCGACGCCAGTGAGCTCTTGAGCTCCGTGGTGCGCGGCACGGCGTCCGTGGCCGCGGCGGCGACGGGGGGCAGGGCGGCGTCGGTGACCTGCGCCTCGACGGTGTGGAAGAGGAAGCCCGTCAGGCCGCGCCAGGGGTCGGCATCGGTCAGCGCCTGCCGGCCGTGGGCGGCCAGGGCCTCCAGGCATGGCGCGGCGACGGTCTCCAGCAGCGCTTCGGGCGTGGCGAAGTGACGGTATACGGTGCCGACGCCGAGCCCGGCGCGGCGTGCGACGTCGTTGAGCTGCAACGGTGTGCCCTCGTCGACCAGGTCGCGGGCGACGGAGACGATCCGCTGCCAGTTGCGGGCCGCGTCCTTGCGTAGAGGCGTCGTCATGGGGCCATGCTAATCGGAAATCGGATGGTTCATCCGGATGGTTCCGCCGCCCGCCGGGTACCCGCCGCGCCGCGCCGCCCTACGAGGCTCAGGCGGGGGCGAGCGGTGCGTGCCGTTCGCTGAGCCGGCGTACGGCTTCGGCGACGCGGGGGTCGGCCGCCGCGCGGTGCGGGGCGACCGGGTGCGCCTGGGCGCCGATGACGATGCCGGTTCGGCCCGTCAGCGTCTCATCGGTGGCGGCCGTGAGGGAGGGCCTGGCCGCCGCGGACGCCGGACCCGAGGTCGAGCGTTCGAATGTGCGGCGCACCAGGGGCCACAGCAGCCGCAGGGCGGGCGAGACGATCTTCGGGTCGGTCATGGTGCCGTCGGTCATGTCGGTCGCGGCCCCTCCGGGATCGGCGGCGAAGACCGAGACGCCAGTGCCGTCCAGCCGGTCCGCCAGGTCCAGGGTGTAGGCCAGGTTGGCGAGCTTGGCGCGACCGTACCAGTGGAAGCCGTAGTAGCCGCCCGGCGGCTCGACGGCGTCGAACACGCGCTTGGCCACGGTGACCGCGCCCGACGTCACGTTCACGATCCTGCTCGGCGCCCCGGCCGTGAGGGTGGGCAGCAGCAGTTCGGTCAGCAGGTAGGGCGAGAGGTGGTTGACGACGAACGACGCCTCGACGCCGCCCCTGGTCTGGCGCTCGGCGAACATCGCACCGACGTTGTTGACCAGCACCGTCAGTGGTTCGCCCGAGGCGGCGTGGTCGTCCGCGATGGTCCGGGCGAGCGCACGTACCTGGTCGAGCGAGGCGAGGTCCGCGGGCAGGAACCGGGCCGGGTGCGCCGGGCCCGCCGCGTTGATCCGCTCGACGGCCCCGGCTCCCCGTCCGGCGTCACGCCCGACCACGGTGACGGCGAACCCGGCGGCGGCCAGCCCCAGCGCCGTCTCCAGACCGATGCCGCCCGTTCCGGCCGTGACCACTGCTGTCTTCTTCATGTGCCCCTCCACCCCGGCAATCAACCGGATAGATCATCCACTTACCCGGACGGTAGCACACATCCGGATGATCTATCCGGTTAACACTTGGACGGCAGCCGCCCCGCGTCCCACCGCGCACCCGTTCCGAGCCCCCGCGCGCGGAGCGACCGGTGTCGTGGGAGTTCGGGAGGCCACAGCCCTTTCAAGGTGTTGCCACCGCCGCTGGAGGTGGGGCGGCGCATCTCCCGCCTTCCTCGGCGCCCCGTCCGTTGCCGGGACGGCTGGGCATCAGCCCGATGCGAAGGCCTCTTGAGGGGCATCGCCGTTGGTCCACCAGACCCCGAGCTGTTGCCGGATCAGGAGCCAGCCCTGGTCGGGGTCGCGGCGGAACTCCCAGTCGTAGGGGCCGCCCATGGAGTAGGGGGCGGAGTTCCGTTCAGGGGTGGTGACGGCGACGAACCACATGTAGCCGATGCCGGTCGCCGCATCCCCGGCCACGTCGAAGTCCAGGTTGAGCAGGTGGTGCTGCATGCTCGGGAAGGGTGCCTCGGCTTCCTCCACCCGTGCGCGGATCGCCGCCCTCCCCCGGATCGTGCCCCAGGGGCCGAACTCCAGGACGGCGTCCTCGGCCCAGCAAGCGGCCCAGGCCGCCCAGTCCTTGCGGTCCAGGGCGCGCCAGCCGCGGGTCATCAGGGCGCGCAGCGCCTCCTTGTCCTCGAGCATCCGCAGCCTGCGCGCCGGAGCTTCCGTGCCGCTGTCGACGGTGGCGCACCGGGAGCAGGCGGGCGCGGTCGGCGTCACTGGGCGCTCGCGGAAGGGCGGACCACGATCTCGTTGACGTCGACCTCCGGTGGCTGGGAGACGGCGTAGGCGATCGCGTCCGCGATGGCGCCGGCCGGTATGGCCACCTTGCGGTAGCTGCGCATGGCCTCCCGGGCGGCCGCGTCCGTGATGTGGTCGGCGAGTTCGGACACGGTCACGCCCGGGGATACGACGGTCACCCGGATGTCCCCGCCGGACTCCTTGCGCAGGCCCTCACTGATCGCGCGGACGGCGAACTTGGTGGCGCAGTAGACGGCGGCGGTAGGCGTGACCTCGTACGCCCCGACGGACGCGACGTTGACGATGTGGCCGCCGCCCTGGTCGCGCATCACCGGGAGGGCCGCGGCGATCCCGTGCAGCACCCCGCGCAGGTTCACGTCGATCATCCGGTCCCATTCCTGGGTCCGGGCCTCCTCCAGCGGCGAGAGCGGCATGATCCCGGCGTTGTTGACCAGCACGTCCACCCGCCCGTACAGGTCGCGGGCAGCGCGGACGAACGCCTGCACGTCGGCGGCGTCGGTGACGTCGAGCCGCCGGGCCGCGGCTGTGCCGCCCAGGGCGGCGATCTCCGCGGCGAGCGCCTCGAGTCGCCCGGTGCGGCGTGCTCCCAGGAGCAGGCTGTGGCCGTCGGCCGCGAGACGGCGGGCGGTCGCCTCACCGATCCCGCTGCTCGCTCCGGTGACGGCGATGACTTTCGTCGTGGGGGTGTTCATGTCCGGCTCCTTGCCTCGGTAGGGCACCGAGTCTGGGCCGGGGCCCGGCTGCCGCCCAGGCCGCAGGGTGCCTGGGTGCGTCGCACCCAGGCACCTGCCGCGGCCGGCGGCCTAGCCTGGGACCGTGAGCGACAACCCTTTGGGAGACTTCCTGCGTGCGCGCCGCGCCGCCGTCCGGCCCGGCGACGTCGGTATGGCACCCCATGGGATGCGCCGGGTGGCGGGGCTGCGCCGCGAGGAAGTCGCCGTGCTGGCAGGGGTGAACGCCGACTACTACACCCGGCTCGAGCAGGGGCGCGAGCGGCGCCCCTCGGCGCAGGTGGTGGAGGCACTGGGCCGCGCCCTGCTGATGGACGCCGACACCGTGGCGCATCTGCACCGGCTCGCCGGCAGCGTGCCGGGCCGTCCGAACCCGGCTGCCGCGGGCCGGGTGAGTCCCGCTCTGCGCGCGCTCATCGACGGCTACGGCGACACCCCGGCGTTCATCACCGGCCCCGCGCTCGACGTGCTGGCCGCCAACGCCCTCGCCGAAGCCCTGTACTCCCCCTTCGAGCGGGTGGACAACCTGGCCGAGATGGTGTTCCTGGACCCGGCCGGCCGGCGCTTCCACACCCGGTGGGACCGGACGGCCGAAGCCGTCGTGGGCCACCTGCGCGAAGCGGAGGGCCGGGACCCCGCAAACCCCCGGCTGCGTGCCCTCGTGAACGGACTGAGCGGACACAGCGCGGACTTCGCCCGGCTGTGGAACACGCACACCGTGCGCGGCAAGACCCGCGCGGCCAAGCACTTCCTCCACCCCCGCGCCGGAAACCTGCACTTGACCTACCACGCCTTCGACGTCCGCGAAGCCCCCGGCCAGCAGCTGATCGTCTACCACGCCGACCCGGGGAGCCCGAGCGCCGAGGCCCTCCGCCTGCTCGCCCGGTCAGCGGACTCACCGGCGTGGACGGTGTGTACGAGGAGGCTGCCGTGGCAGCCGGAGACCGCGTAGAGGAGGGCGCGCGGCAGCCCGTGGTGCGCGCATGTTCGGGTTGTACGGGGGGCGGCGCACCGGTTGGGGCCGGTGCGCCGCGGGCGTCGGCGTTGGGGAGGCCGGCCGGTGGGTCAGCGGTTGTCGTGGAGTTCCTGGTGCATCTGGGGCTGGTCGTCCTCGCCCTGGGTCAGGGCGAACCGCTGGATCTCGTTGTAGCCCTTCGAGGCGATGCCGAGGATGTCCTTGTACGGGTTGACGCCGGTGGCCTTCTGCGCGGTGCCGCCCAGCATGCCGCCGGCGATGCCGCTGACCACACCGTGGCCGGCGGCCAGCGGTTCGGCGGCCGCGCCCAGGACGCTCTTGGGCAGGCCGGCCATGTCGGCGTACTTGTCCGACAGGGCGTGGCGGACCATCGCGAAGAACGCGTCGTGGACGCCCGGCGGGTAGAACTTCCTGTAGAAGTCGACGGCCTGCCTGGTCATGAAGACGCCGTCGTCGGTCTTCTTCCACTCCTTGTCGCGTTCCTGGTTCCACAGGGCCTCGACCTGGTCGGGATCCTTGGGCAGGAGCCACTTGTCGGGGGTGCCGAGGTAGTGGTTGACGTAGTGCCAGGCACACACGAAGCCCTTGGCGTCGTCCTTGGAGACGTCCACCCCGAGGCGCTTCATCGCCTGGAGGATCTGGGTGGAGAAGACGCAGGCGGCGCCGGTGGTGTACTTCTGCGAGACGGGCTCTCCCCACTTGGCGTAGTCCCACTCCCCGCTCTTCTTGTGGAGCTGGCGGACGGAGGCGTGGACGAGGCGGACCTTGGTGACGTTCGCGGCCAGGCTGCCGTCGCGCAGGGCGTTCTTGTCGCCCATGTCGAGGAACAGGCGGGAGGACTGCGACAGGCGCCGGCCCGGGCCCTCGACGCCGCCGAGGCGGCCGGTGGAACGCAGGGTGAACGCTCCGGTCGGGGAGAGGTAGGTGCCGATCAGGCCGACCGTGCCCTGGAGCATGGACACCTCGCCGTGGTGGCGGGCGAAGAAGGACTCGGCGGCCTTCACGTCCGCCTCCGACCAGTCCGGCGGCGCGGCCGCGGCCTCCTTCAGGAACGTCGCCAGGCGCGGCGGCAGCCCGGAGAGGTCCATCCCGGGCTTGAGGGTGCCGATGGTGCGGAACAGGGCATTGACCCCGTCCACTTCCTTGTTGTCGATCAGGTCGGAGACGAGCTCGTCGGCCTTCGGGTCACCGACCTTGCTCGCCGCTTCCAGCTCGGCGGCGATCGTCGCAGTCGTCAAAGCCACAGGGAAACCTCTTCCTCGAGGTGAGCGTGGGCGTGGGTGTGCGCGTGGACGTGGAGATGCGTGCGCCGGCGATCCGGCCCGGCGCAGGCCGGCCGGCTGTGAAACCGACCAGCGACATGCTCGCGCCGCCCTCGTCCGCTCCCCGACCAGGCAACGATGCCGGATCGTTCGCTCCTCACCCGGGCAGCCCAACCCACCTGCCCCCGGGGGCGCTCCGCGGTTCCCACGCGCCTCTCCCGGGCGCCGTTATCGCCCGAAGGCCGCCGTTCGCCTTCCCCGCCGAGCTACGCCGCCTGGCTTTCGTCCGACCGGCTGGATGTGCCGGTGGTTCGTGCCGGGGTGCTCCGCGGCGCGGCGGATTCAAGGCTATGAAGGGAACCGCACGAAATCGGCTGGAAGTTCGCTATCGGATCATTACCGAGCACCAACCTCAGGAGCCGCATAATGCGCCCCATCAGAGCGGCCTGCCTCGGCACGGCCACGCTGGTCACCCTCCTCACCTGCACCCCCGTCGCGGCCGCCGCGACGGACGCCGGTTCCGCCCGGGCCGGGGACAAGGACCGGACCATCACGCTGCTGGCCGAGGTGCAGCAGCTGTCCCGCTTCCCCGTCACCCCCGGCAGCGTCTCGCAGGGCGATCAAGTGGTCGTCCGGTCGGACCTCTTCGACGAGGCGCACAACAAGGTCGGCGAGACCCACGGCACCTGCACCACCACCCGGGGCGGCCCCGATGAAGCGGAGCAGTGCGTCGTGACCTACGTCCTCCCGGGCGGCCAGCTCACCGTGCAGGGCATGTACTTCAACTACCTCGACCAGGGTCCTTTCGACAACGCGATCACTGGCGGCACCGGGGAGTACAAGAAGGCTCGCGGCTCGGTCCACTCCGACACGATCGCCACGACCCCCAAGGTCGTCAGGCGCTTCACGATCCACCTCGTCTGACGGATCCCGACGTCCACTGACAGCGGGGTGCGGCCACCGGCCTCAGGGGATGATGACGACCTTGCCGCGGAGGCGGCCGGCTTCACTGAGGCGGTGGACGTCCGCGAGGTCGGACAGCGGGTACGAGGCGCTGATGTCGAGGGTGACCTCACCCGCGTCGACGAGGTCCACGAGCGCCGCCAGGTGCGCCACATCGTTGCGGGCGACCATGTGCATCGCCGTCACCCCGGCGTCGGCAGGCGGGTCGATGGGGGTCGCGATCGAGACGATCCGGCCGCCCGGTCGCACCACGGACGCCAGGCCGGCGGCATCGTCCGGGCTCAGCGGAACGAGATTGAGCAGGGTGTCCACCGGGCCGTCGAGCGCGGCGGGGACCGGCGCGGCGGTGTAGTCGATCACATGGTCCGCCCCGTGGCGCCGCACTGCCCGGTCGCTGCGGGCGCCGGCCGTGGCGATCACCTCGGCCCCGGCGTGCTTGGCGAGCTGTGTCACGAAGCCGCCGACCCCTCCCCCGGCGCCGTTGACCAGCACCCGCTGGCCGACGGTCACCTTCCCGTGCTCGAACACCGCCTGCCAGGCCGTCAGGCCGGCCACGGGGAGGGTCGCGGCATGTGGGAGAGGAACGGACGCCGGCGCCGGGACCAGCAGTGCACCCGGTGCCCGAACGTATTCGGCGGCCGCGCCGGCGCCCTCCAGCCGCCCGACGACCCGGTCGCCGACGGCGAACCTCCCGGCCCCCGGGCCGATCTCGGCAACTGTGCCGGCGACGTCCCAGCCCAGCGTGTAGGGGAGTTCCACGGGCAGGAACGCCTGAAGCAGCCCGGCGCGCAACGCGGCCTCGGTGGGATTGAACGAAGTCGCCGCGACGCGGACGAGCACTTCGCCGGAGTCGGGTCGAGGCCGCGGAACGTCGTCGTAGCTGATCACGGACGCGTCGCCGAACGCGTGGATACGCGAGGTCTTCATCTTCATGCCGTGAAACCTACGGCCGCCGGCGGAGACGATCCATGCGCCAGGGTGCCCCGTTCATGCGCGTTCGTCTCGCGCATACGCTCGCCCCATGGATGTGCTCAGCGAGGTGATCACGGTGGCGCGGACCGGCCGGCCCCGGTCGGCGTATGTGCGGTGGCATGCCCCGTGGAGGCAGGAGTTCGCGTCGGTACCGGGTTCGGCCGGCTTCCAGGTGATCCTGGAGGGCAGCTGCTGGCTCCTGTCGCCACACGCGGCGCCGCTCCCACTGGGCCCGGGTGATGTGCTGTTCCTGCCGCACGGCACCGGACACACCCTGGCCGACGACCCGGCAACCGCGGTCACAGCCCCTGCCTGCACTCCTGACGACCCCGAGCTGCCCGGGCCCTTCATGTCGGACAGCGTCGACCGGCTCGGCCAGGGCGGTCCGGCCACCGTGGTGCTCTGCGGCGCCTACCAGCTCGACCCGTCCCGAACCCACCCCCTGCTGCTGACCCTGCCTGACGTGATCCACCTGCCGGCGGACCGGAACCGTCACCCGGAACTGCACGCGGCGGTGCAACTCCTGGCCTCTGAGGTGGGCAATCCGCGCCTGGGCGCCACCGCCATCGTCCCCGCACTCCTGGACACGCTCCTGATGTACGTCCTGCGCATCTGGCTTGCCGAACAGCCCGCCCACGGCAGCACCACCGGCTGGGCCGCAGCACTCAACGACCCGGCGGTCACCGCCGCCCTCCACGCCGTCCACCGAGATCCGACAGCCCCCTGGACCGTGGCGAAACTCGCCGCAGAAGCGGGCCTCTCCCGGGCGGCGTTCGCCAGGCGCTTCACCTCGATGATCGGCCAACCGCCCCTCGGCTACCTGACCTGGTGGCGGATGACCACGGCGGCCCGCCTCCTGCAGACGACGGAAGCGCCTTTGAGATCCATCGCCGCCCAGGTGGGATATACGTCCGAGTTCGCCTTCGCCAACGCGTTCAAACGCAGGCACGGGCTGGCCCCTGGCGCATACCGGCGGAGGGAGCTGAATCGGCTGCAAGGACCGTGAACACGTTCACCTCTACGCGACGCGGCGGAAGGGGCCGGAAGCTGCCTGGCCGTCAACCGAACGGCGGTTACGCTCGCACCATGACTGCCCCATGGGAACCCACGATGGCCGGCGTGCTGCGACTTCCTTCCGGTCGGCTCGTCCGTGGCCGGGGGCTGAGGCGGTCGCTTCCTCAGGGCCCGCGGCCCACCTTCGCGCTCTACCTGCTGGGCCGCCGGCCGCCTGAGGTCGCCTGGGAAAGCCGTTGGCTCCGCTGGCCCGATTTCTGGCTGCCGTCCGACCGCGCCGCGACCGTCGACGCGCTGGGCGAGGCCTGGGCACGTGCGGGGGCGGAACGCGTCGAGATCGCCTGCGCCGGTGGACACGGACGTACTGGCACCGCACTGGCATGCCTCGCGGTCCTGGACGGGGTACCCCCCGGCGAAGCCGTCGCCTACGTCAGGAGGAACTACGCTCCGCGCGCCGTCGAGACACCCTGGCAACGCCGTTTCGTCTCCCGCTTCCCGAGCGACGTGGGTCGGTAGAGCGGTTCTTCGCCCCCGTGACCGGGGCCGGACACTCGGCCACGGACAGTGGTGGCCCCTTGAACAGGTGCGATCACACAGCCGGGCGGTGGCGAGCGCGCCGGACCCTGGGCCGAGGCGGGCAGATCGTGTCCAACGCGCAGGCCGCCCTCGACCGAAATGGGACGCCAACACCCTCCACAACGCCGGGGCGTGCGACCGCTGCCTACAACGACCGTTCCGCACGGACGGCCCGCCGGCTCATGGCCGCCTGGCACATCCGGAATCAGCAGGCTCCTTCCGTCCGACGGCCAGGACGCGGGACGCCTCATGCAGGGCGGGACCTGTGCGGAGTTGAGCAACCGGGCCACCACTCGGCCACCCCTGGGTGCCTTCAGACGCTCTGTTCTCAGCGGTACAGGGCTTCGCCTCTGGCAGTTCTGGAGTAGAGCACGATCCGTCCTGTCCGGTGAGGTGCGATGAGGCCCGCCTGGGTGAGTTTGTGCAGGTGGGCTGATACGCCGCCCTGCGCCAGTCCGGTGCGGTGGGCGAGTTCCAGGGTGCTGGCCGGGGTTTCGAGAAGGTCCAGGAGCCTGGCGCGGGTGGCACCGAGCGCCGGCGCCAAGTCGGCGGTGCCGGCGGGTGGTTCCCAGAGGGTTCCGACGCCGCGGACGGGGTAGCGGATCACGGGCACCCAGGGTTCTGCTGTCTTGAAGTAGAGGCTCGGCCACGCGAACGCCGACGGCACCAGGACCAGGCCGCGTCCCTCCAGCGGGCGGTGCGGATCGAGAAGTGCCGGCCGGCGGCGGGCGATCCGCAGGGTTCCGGTGGCTTGGTCGAAGGCCAGGTCGGGGTGGATGTCAGCGAACATCGCCGCGGGTCCGCGTTCGGTCAGGGAGCGCGCCCGGTAGTGGATGTCGGACTCCAGCAGGGCCCGGATCCTCGGCCAGACCGGCGCCAGGGTGCGCTGCCAGTACCGACTCAGGTCGGCGACGATCGTTTCCAACTCGCGGCCGGGGGCCTGGAGCATCGGTGCCAAGGTGGCCGGCAGATCGTCGCCGAACACCGCGGTCAGGTCTCGCCGGACCACGTCGGCGGGGGTGCGGCGCACCTCGTCGAGTTCCTCGTCGAGCGCGGTCAGGGGTGACAGGGGGGTCGGCGCGAGGAAGCCGGGGAGGTGGCTCGCGGGGCCGGCGGTGAGGTCGTACGCCGCCGAGGTCACCGGTCCGGCCAGGAGCGGGTCGTGGCGGTGCTCGGACAGCCACGGCATGTGGATCACGTGGCGTGCCGGCCGGGTCAGTGTCCTGATGGACGCCAGCAGCTCCCAGGCCGGGGAGACGGCCCAGCGCAGCCGGCTCAGATCGGCCGTACTCAAGGACAGGGTGAGTGGGGGCGGCACGAGGATTCACCCTAACGTGAATCCGTTGAGGCGTGCGGGCCGGTCCCGAAGGCTGCCTGCCATGACAGAGACAGCTGACGCAATCGCGAGGGGATCGGCGCCGGGAGCGGGGCCGGGAGGAGGACCAGGACCGGGGACGACGGCCGTTGCGCGGGACCGGTCCCGGTATCTCACGGCGTCCGGGGTGGCGTTGTGGGGTGCCCAGATCGGTCAGGTGGCCCTTCCGTTGACGGCGGTCACCGTGCTGCACGCGGGGCCGGGAGGTGTGTCGCTGCTGAAGACCGCACTGACCCTGCCCTTCGTGATCCTCGGATTGCCGGTCGGCGCATGGCTGGACCGGCTGCGGCGCCGGCCGGTCATGATCGGGGCGGACCTGGTGCGGGCGGCTGCGCTGGCCACCGTGCCTGTCGCCGCATGGTTCGGGCGTTTGACGGCGGCCCACCTCCTGGCCGTCGTGGTGGTTCAGGGGGTGGCGACGGTGTTCTTCGACCTGGCCACGCAGAGCCTCGTCAAGGACCTGGCCCCCGGCGCCCTGCTCGCACGCACCAACGCCCGTTTGGCCACGATCACCCAGGCGGCGCTCATCGCGGGTCCGCCCCTGGCCGGGTGGACGGCCGGACTGCTGAACGCACCGACGGTGCTGCTCGTCATGGCCGCGGGGTACCTCTGGTCCGCGGGGTGGCTGTACACGCTCACCACGCACGAGCAGCCGACCGGTGGCGCACCCGGGCGGCGTCTGCTGCACGAGATCGGCGAGGGCGTCCGGTTCGTCGTGCGCCAGCCCGTCCTCCGTACCGTGGTGATTGCGGGTTCGCTGGTCAACGTCGGCATCGCCGGGGTGATGACGCTCCTCCCCGTGCTCGCGCTGACCGAGCTCGGATGGGGTGAGGGGGCCCTCGGACTGTTCCTCGGCGCCGGCGGCATCGGTGGCCTGGTGGGCGCGGTGACGGCCGTCAAGCTGGCCGACAGGCTCGGTGCGGGACAAGCTGAGGCTCGGTGCGGGACGAGCCGTGCTGCTCGTCGGGGTCGCGGTCGCGCCCCTGGCCGTCACCATCCCTCTGCTCGGCCGTCCCGTGCCCGGCCCGCTCGTGGCCGTCGGGTGGGCGCTGGTCATGCTCAAGGTCGGCTTCGACTCCGTCCTGATGATGACGTTCCGCCAGCAGGTCACCCCCGCCGGGCTCATGGCCCGGGTCAACGGCACCATGCGCGTGCTCTTCACCGGCGCTGTCGCGCTCGGCTCCGCAGCTGCCGGTTCTCTGGCCACGGCCGGCGGCATCCGGTGGGCCTTGGGAGCCTCGGCCGCCTGCCTGGCCTGTGTGTGGGTCCCGATCGCACTGTCACCGGTCCGGCGCCTGACCACCCTCGGGACCACACCGTAGCCTCGGCCTCGTCCTGGCGCCGCCGCGCCGGGGCGGAACCTCGTTCACCGGCCCCCCGGTCGGGGTGCTGACCTCTGCGGCCTGGCGGTTCAGGGGCGCCAGTCGGCTTCCAGGTCATGGGAGCCGCTGGCGTGGGTGACAACACGGTCCGGCTCTGGGACGTGGCGACGCGGAAGGCCACACCGACTCTCCCTGGACTGTGATGTTCAGCCCGGACGGAACCCTCCTCGCCAGCGGCAGCAAGGACACGACCGTACGTCTGTGGGACGTGGCCAAGGGCGAGAGCGGTGCCCCCTTGACCGGCCACGACAGCGATGTGGTCGCATTGGCATTCAGCCCCGGCGGACGCACCCTCGTCACCGGAGGGCAAGATGGCGCCGTCCGGCTGTGGGACGTCGCCACCCACAACGTGTGCGGGCCACCGTACCCCTGAGCAGCGGCATCCTGTCGGTGGCCGTCAGCCCCAACGGGCATACGATCGCCGCTGGCGGTGGCGACGGCACCACGCAGTTGTGGGACATGCTCCTCTACACACCGGACGAGGCGGTCCGCAGAATCTGCCACGCCGTCAACCGAGACCTGACGGCCGAAGAACGAAAGGCATACCTGCCCAACTCGCCGGTCGGCCGGGCGTGTTCCCCCGACTCCTGAGGAGCGTCCGGGGCACCGTCCACCGACGGGGTAGCCGGATCCACAGGACGGAGCCGCCCCTCGGTTCCTGCCAGAAGGCGTTCTGCTAGGAGCCGCGTCCTGGGGTGCGTCGAGCCAGCCGATCCGCAGGCCCGCCCCCTATGGCCTCGGTCAGCGAACCCAAGGTCAACACGTTCCCTGGGCCGGGGCGCGGCGATCGGCGGGGGCGCGTGACCGGGGCGAGGGCTGCCTCGTGGCGCTGCCCTCCAGGACGGGGACGCCGAGTTCGGCGAATGAGGTGAGGAGCAGGGCGGGCCGGTGTGCGGCGAATATGACGGCGAGCCGGCGCCTGAGGCCATGACGTCGAAGCCGACCAGCCTGCCTGATCAGTGGAACCAGACAACCAGGCGCACATTCTTCGCTCCGTGCACTTCGCTGAGCGTGCGCATCACGATCCACACCCTGCCCCAGTCGCTCTCGTCGCCTGCCACCATGCCACGGCTTCGCGTGCCGGAGCTGTCCGTCTCCCCCCAGTCGACAGCGGCAACCTCAGCCCAAGTGAGCCACGTGGTTCCGAACACGTCGGCAGGGCCCCCATAGGAGGCGAACTCACTGGCCAGCCCCTCCGAGGCGTCGGAGGGGAAACCACGGCCTTCAGCCACGGGGCGGAAGCCAAAGGTATTGCGGATCCCGAAAAGGCAGGCGAATCCGTCGTAAGCGTTGCCACGGTTGAGCAGAAAGAGATCAATGGCGACCTGCCACACAGAGTCTTCGTCGTCCAGGCCCCAAAGGCGGGCACCCGGTCGGCACTCGATCATCCCACTGACGTCGATAGACATGCTGAGATTTTGCCTACGTGCCCCAGCAATGGGCGCCTGCATTTCCGGAAACGCCCACTTCGACCGAGTCCACTTCCGTCGGCCATCGCGATCAGCCCCTGGAGGAGCGGCTCGGTGAACAACGGGACCTTGATGAGCCGAAACTGGTTCCACCTCATGACGCGCCGCGATGTCATCGGGCGGCTCCGACACACCGGGCATGTCTGAGCCCTCGGCCGGTGTCAGCCCGGGGGGACCAGGCGGTGTTCGTGGGCGAAGACCACGGCCTGGATGCGGTCGCGGAGTTCCAGCTTGAGCAGGACCCGCCCCAGGTGGGACTTCACGGTCGCCTCCGCGAGGTGCAGGGCGGCCGCGATCTCGGCGTTGGACAGGCCGCGGCCGACCTCGACGAGCACCTCGCGCTCCCGGGCGCTGAGCCGGTCCAGCCGCTCGTCGCGGACGGTGGCGGCCGTGTCGGCCAGGTGCGGACGGAAGTCCTCCAGCAGGCGCCGGGTGATCCGCGGGGAGAGCACCGCGTCGCCCGCCGCGACGTTGCGGATCGCGGTGAGCAGTTCCTCGGGCCGGGTGTTCTTGAGGAGGAATCCCGAGGCCCCTGCGCCGAGCGCGGCGAAGGCGTACGCGTCCAGGTCGAAGGTGGTCAGGATCAGCACCCTCGTGTCCGGGGAGACCTCGACGACCTGCCGGGTCGCCTCGATCCCGTCGGTCCCGGGCATCCGGACGTCCATCAGTACGACGTCCGGCCGCAGCTCCCGGGAGAGGCGGACGGCCTCGGCGCCGTCCGCTGCCCCGCCGACCGGTGTCATGTCGGGCTGGGCCTCCAGGACCGTGGCGAAGGCCATCCGGAGCAGGGCCTCGTCGTCGGCGATCAGGATGCGGATCGTCATACGGCGCCCGTCCCGGCGCTGCCCAGCATGAGCCGGGTCCGCACCCCCCAGCCGCCGCCCGGGAGCGGGCCGGCCCGCAGCGTCCCCCCGTAGGCGGCCGCGCGCTCGCGCATGCCGGGAATGCCGTGGCCGGACGGCGCGGCGGTGGGAAGCGCCGGCCGGGGGCCGCTGTCGGTGACCTCCACGCCGACGCTGCCGGCCGAGCACTCGACCAGGACCGTCGCACGGGTGCCGGCAGGGGTGTGCTTGAGGGTGTTGGTCAACGCTTCCTGCACCAGGCGGTAGACGGTGAGTTGTGTGCTGGCCGGCACATGGGCGTGGCCGCCGCGGACCCGCAGGCCGGTCGGCAGCCCGGCAGCGGCCATCTGGCCGGCCAGCGCCTCCAACTGGGCGATCCCGGGCAGGGGGTGGCGTTCGGCGTCCGGCTCGTCGGCCCGCAGGACGCCCAACGAGCGCCGCATGTCGGTGAGGGCCTGCCGGCCCGTCTCGGAGATCTGCAGCATCGCGGCGGTGGCCCGGTCCGGGGACCTGTGCTGCGCGTGGACGGCGGCGTCGGTGAGCGCGACCATGACGGACAGGTTGTGGGTGACGATGTCGTGCATCTCCCGGGTGATCCGGGCCCGTTCCTCCGCGACGGCCAGCAGCGCCTGCTGTTCCTGGTGCAGCGCCAGCCGTTCGGCACGCTCCCGCACGGCGGCGAGGTAGGCCCTGCCGGTCCGCACGTTCACCCCGAGGACGGCGGCGGCGACCACCGTCGCGGAGAGCGCGACGAACGGGGCCAGGAACGCGCCGTTCGTCGCCCAGCGCAGGCAGGCCAGCGCGGCCCCGCCCTCCACGACGGCGGCGGCGAGCAGCGTGCCGCGCCGGCCCGTGTGCGCGGCCGCCGTGTACAGGGCCACCAGCAGGGCGGCGTCCGCAGGCAGTTGGACGTCCGCCAGCCACTGGACGAAGGCCGCGGCCACCACCGCGGCGAACACCGCGACCGGGGCCCGGCGCCGCCACAGCAGGGGCAGCGCCAGGGCGGCGGTGAGCGCCGCCGCCACGGGCAGTTGCCGCGCGGGGTACGTGGTCCCGACGTGGAGCAGGAGCAGCGCCGGCAGTACCGAGTCCCACACCAGGGCCGGTACCCGGTCCAGGTGGCGCACCCTCACACCTCTCCGCCGTTCGGTCGTCGTGGCGGCCCGGCCGGGGCCGGCACCGCGTTCAGCCGCAGCCTAGGCCGCGGGTCCGCGCCGCACATGAGCCCGGCGTCGTAACCGCGCCGGGCGGGGGTACGACCACAGGAGGAGACCGCCACCTCCCGCGGCGCGCCCCGGTTGCCACCCCGGTCGCGGTCGGCGGCGACCCGGGGCCGATGCGGGGGCGCGGGCCCGGCGCGGAGCATGACCGGGTGACCGAAACCATCCCGGGGCTGTACCTGTCCCTTCCTGAACTCCTCGTCCTGCTGGGCGCCGTCGTACTGCTGGTGGCGCGCCGGCTGCCCCCGGCCCGCCGCCGGTCCGGCACCCTCGTGGCCGGGGCGGTCCTCGTACCGTCCGCGGTCGTGCTGGGCGTCGTGGGGGTCCGCTGGCAGATGCTGCCGGTCCTGGCCGGCGCCGCCGTCGCCTCGGTGTTCGCCCTTCCGCCCCTGCTGCGGCGCCGTACCGGCCGACCGGCGCGGCGGACCCGCTGGTGGCCGGCCCTGCTGGGATCGCTGGCCTGCGCCGGCCTGATCGCCACCGGCCCGGTGGCCGCCTGGGCCTTCCCCGTGCCCGTCTTTCCGGAGCCTACGGGCGACTTCGCGGTCGGCACCCGGGTGGTGCAGTGGACCGACCCGCTGCGGCCCGAGAGCTTCACCGCCGATCCGGACGACCGGCGCACGGTCGTAGTCCAGCTCTGGTACCCGGCGCCGAAGAGCCCTGCGGGCGTCCCCCGGGCCCAGTACCTGGGACGCACGCGGGAGGAGGCGCGGGCCGTCGCCGGGGCCCTCGCCGACGGGTTCGGCCTGCCCGGCTTCCTGGTGGACGGCCTTCCGAGGGCCCGCAGCCGCGCGGTCTTCGACGCCCCGGTGGCCGGCGGGAAGGAGCGGTTCCCGGTCGTCCTCTTCTCCCCCGGGTCGGGCGGGGTGCGCTCCCAGAACACCGCCTGGGCGGAGGAGCTGGCCAGCCACGGCTACCTGGTGGCCGCCCTCGACCACCCGTACGACTCCACGGTTGTCGTCCTCTCCGACGGCCGCGCGATCCGCACCGCCACCGCCTCCTCCGGGGACCGCGACAGGGACGCGGAGCTGGCCGTCGGCTGGACCGCCGTCCGGGCCGCCGACCTCGGCTTCGTCCTCAGCCGGCTGGAGCGGCTGGACCGCGGTGAGACGGCCGACCCGCTGGCCGGCCGCGTGGACACCGGCCGCGCCGCGGTGGCCGGCCACTCGCTGGGCGGAGCCGCCGCCCTGCAGGCGGCCCGGCAGGACCGGCGGTTCGGCGCCGTCGTCGATCTGGACGGCTACCCCCACGGCCCCACCACGCCCGCCCTCCGGCAGCCGGCGCTCGCGCTCACCCAGGAGTTCACCGCGGGCACCGACCCGCGCTACCTGCCCCGGCTCACCGAGGCCCTCGACCACAACACCGCGAAGAGCTACCGGCTCACGGTCCCCGGCGCCGCGCACCTCACCTTCATGGACGGCCCGCTCTACCTGCCGCCGGTGTCCTCGCTCGTCGGCACCCTGGGCCGCACCGAGGGCCCGCGCCTCGTCGCCGCGGCCACCCTCGCCTTCCTGGACGCCACGCTGCGGGGCCGCCCCGGCGACCCGGCCGACACCCTCCGGGCCTACGGCACGGTCTCGTCGTCAGGGGCCCGGGCAACGGCGACGCCCGCCCCGTGACCGGCCTTGCGCCGTCGAGAGGATCCCTGGGACGGGCACCGCCTCGCCGCCCACTGCCGACGAATCCCTGACTCAGGTCACTGGGGCAGGGGGCAGGTGAGGGGGAGGACGCGTTCGGTCAGCCGTCCGGTGAGGTGGGTATCGGTGATGACCGGGTCGGTGAGCCAGTCCGCTGCGGTCAGTCGGTCGACCAGGTGCTGCAGCTCGCGGGGGTCCACCGGAACCCTGGCGGAGAGGAACCCCAGGGCAACGCCCTGGCCGTCGGAGCCGAGATCGCCCGCAGCGTTCGTCCGGGTGGCCAGGGTCAGGGCGAGCAGCCTCGTCGCCGCGGTGGCTTTGGCCTTGCGGAGCTTCTTGTCCGAGATGACCTTCTGAGCCCACCCGGAGAGTTTGGGCCGCATCTTCTTGCCGAACGTGAACGGGCCCGGCCCGTCCTCGCCGGGTGCCAGGCTAGGGACGGTGATGGGGGTGGCGTTCTCCGGCCTGGAGGCGAGCAGTTCGCCGGCGGTGCCGGGAAGTACCAGCCAGCCGCAGCCGGTCAGCTTGTCGATGAGGTCCTCGGGGTCGGTCAGGCCCAGCGCGGCGACGTCCTGGCCGACGAGGTTGCCGGTGCCGGTGCTCGCCGTGCGCAGGGTCAGCAGCAGGACCAGCAGCCGTGCTTCCGGGCCGGGCAGCGGGGTGTGGTCCGCGACGTGCTCGAGGACGGAGCGTGTGTGTTCCCACTGCGCCGGGGCGGTCAGCAGCCGGACCACGGTCGGCCCGTCGGCAAGGGGAATGATGCCGGTGCGCGCCTGGTGCTGGGAGCGGGCGGTGGCGGCGGCCTGCTCGGCGCGCCGGGCCTCCCACCGCAAGGCCCCCTCACCGGTGGCATCGGCCCAGGCGGTGAAGGCGCGGGCTTTGCGTTCCTGCAGGTCGGCGAGGAGCGCCAGGTCGGGCTTTTCACGCTGCTGGTAGGCCCGGAAGAGGTCACCGAGTTCGACGAGTTCGTCCCGCAGGGCGACGGGCCGCAGGTCGTGGGGGATGACTCGCTGAGCGATCTTCGCCTGCGGTCGGCGGTGCCGAGCCGGTGCCGGGCGCGGCGCCGCGCGCGGTGCCGGGACCGCGTCGGTGACGATCTGGCGGTCGGAGAACTGCGGTGTGCCGGCGCCGGTGGGGGCAGGGGCCGGACGGTTCGAGGGCTGGGGGGGCCGGTACGTGGCGGCGGTCCTGGCTCCCGGGATGGCGGCTGCACAGCGGGAGCAGCACTCCATCGCCTGCCACCAGCGTCCTTCCCGGTCGGTGGTCACGGCCACGACCACCGGGCCACCGCACCGCCAGGGTTCGGCACGCCCGCGGCCGGGGCCGGGCAGGTGGGCGCGGCAGCCTTCGAGCCTGCACGCGCAGTACACCTCGGCCGTGGGTGCGGGAGCGGCGCACAGGTGGGCCTTGAGGTGGGCGGCCGCTGCCGCACGGCCGGCGGCCGCGGAGGGATGCTGCTGCTCGGCGCAGCCGGGACGGCTGCACGAGATGCGTACGGCCGTGCTGGTTCGGGCGACGGCGTCCAGCCGCACCGTCCAACGGCGCCCCGGCACCCTTTCGTCCAGTTCGCTCACCGCAGGCTGCGTCATCGCGGCCTTCCTCCCGTCCTGTGGTTCTCGCTGCACGTCACCGTATTGGGCCCGGCGGCGATGGCGGGTGAAATCGCCTCATGTGGCGCGGCAGTCGGTCGGGAGGTCCGCGTGCGGCGGCCGGAACGAGGTTCTGCGGGCGGTCCCTATCCGTCATCGACCCCTGTCATCGATCGCCATCGGGCCGCAGGGCCGCCGCGAGACCGTTCAGCCGGAGGCGGGTGGCTCCGCGCAGGTGGGGCAGGTCGTGTTCCGGCCGGGACGACGGGGTCAGGAAGGCGGCCTGTTCTGTCCACCGCAGGTGGGTGCCATCGGCATCCGGGCGCAGTTCGACCGTCACCAGCGAAGCCCACCGCACTTCGCCGTCCACCCGCGCCGTGTACGTGTAGACGATCCTTGAGCCGGAGACGATGTCCAGGTAGCGGGACGCGTAGGCGAGCCGCTCCGGTGCGGCGCCCTCGACCGTGAAGACGCTCGAGGCGTTCTCGCCGCCGTTCACGGTGAAGTCGTGGTCGTAGGAGACCTCGCGGCCCGGCATCCTGAACCACCGGCGCCGTACGGCGGGGTCGGCGAACGCCCCGAAGACCGCGTCCGGGGGCGCGGCCGAGTGGAGCTCCACGGTGAAGCCGTCGTGCCGCACCTCTGCTCCCGCTGGGTCGAGGTGCCCGTCGGTGGCCGAATCCGGTGCGGCGGGTTCCAGGGACATGTCTTCCTCACGTGGCAGTTGACTACGATCCGTATGTAACGGGGGTGCGGCGGCCGCGATCAAGGCCTCGGGCTCACGCACTTCGAAGTCAGCTACGCACGCGAAGGGAACGGGCGATGGGATCGGCACTGCGTTCGCAACTGGAGAGCGCGGGTATCAGTGCCGAGTGCGCGTCGACCATCGAGCTCGTGCGCGACGTGCTCGCCCGTGTCGGGGACAGGTGGACCGTCCTGGTCGTCACCACGCTGGCCGGCGGGCCGCTGCGCTTCTCGGCGCTCCACGGCCGGGTCGCCGGGGTGTCGCAGCGCATGCTGAGCCAGACGCTGCGAGCGCTGACCCGTGACGGCCTGGTGGCCCGTACGGCCTACGCCGAGGTGCCGCCTCGGGTGGAGTACGAGCTCACGCCCCTGGGCCGGTCGCTGAGCGATGCCGTCGCACACCTCACGCACTGGGTGCGGGACCACCAGGCCGAAATCGCCCGGAACCGCGAGGAGTTCGACGGGGGCGATTCCCCAGCGGTGTGAGGCGGCGGCCTGGCGCGGCAGACGCCGACCGGATACCGGCCCCGCGCCTGTGCAGGAGTGGCAGGCCTCGAAGCGCGCCGCGCAGCGGGCGGGGAGGATCCCCCCGTGGCGGGCCCTGTCGACCGGGCCCTGCCGGCCCTCCCCGCCCGCCGCGCGTCGCACCCCCGTCGCCCCGTGTCGGGCCCGGCCCCCGTTGGCCATGGTGGCTTCAGGCTGCGGCGGAACGGCTCGATCCGCCGCGCTCCCCCGTCGGCCCCAGAGGGGCTTCGCGCACGCCTGCCGCCGCCTGCCCGGCCCCGACCCGCCCCGGCGTACGAGGTTCAGTGGCCCTGGTAGTAGAACTTCTGGTAGCTCAGGCCGTTGCAGGGGAACGAGCGCAGTCCCGCGGAGCTGTCGTCGATACAGCGCCCGGTGTTCTCGTTCTGGAACGTCCAGGCCCACTTCACCGTGTCAAGGGTGGCCCGCCAGTTCTGATAGTTCAGGCCGTTGCAGGGGATGGCCCGCAGCCCGGCACCGCTGTCGTCGAGACAGCGTCCGGTGTTGGCGTTCTTCAACACCGTGTTGCCGTTGCCCGAGCCGTAGTTGAGCCACATCTGGTAGCTCAGGCCATTGCACCCGAATCCACGCAACCCCAGGCTGCTGTCGTCGATGCAGGCGCCGGTGCGCAGGTTCTTCAGTTCGCCCGCGTCCGCGGCGGTGGCTGAAGTGGTCACGGCCGCGGAGAGGGCGGCCGCGGCAGCCAGGACCGTGGTGATGCGGGCTACGGCGCCCAGTCTGGTCGTGGACGTACTCATGGAATCTCCCGAGGTGGTCAGAACGGCAGGAACCTCACGCCGTCGCGGTGGCGGTTCCCGCCGGCGGCTCGTCGTGCTGCCCTCACAGTGGCGTGGGGCGCCATGGTTCGACCCCGGGACCGCTATGGCATGCCCATGGCCGGATCGCGGCCGGTGGGGGTACCGGTCCGCGGGCCTTCTGGCACAGTGCAGGCGCCGAGGAGACGGGGGACGTGCCCATGGAGTTGAACCTGCTGGGCCCGATGGAGCTGCTGGACCACCATCAGCAGCCCGTCGTGCTCCCGGGCGGAAGGGCCCGCATCGTGCTCGCGGTCCTTGCCCTGCACTCCGGCCAGGCGGTCTCCTCCGAGCGGCTCGCCGAGGCGGCATGGGCCGACTCGCCGCCCGCCACGGCGCGGGCACAGGTCCAGGCGCTGGTGTCGGCGCTGCGGCGGGCTCTGACCCGCGCCGGTGCCGCACCGCAGCCGCTGGAGACCCACGGCTCCGGATACCTGCTGTCGACACGCGCGCTGCGATGTGACCTGTGGCAGTTCTCCGAGCACGTCCGGCAGGGACGCGCCGCCGCACGGCACCCCGCCGAGCAGGTGCGCCGGCTGCGCTTCGCGCTGTCCCTATGGCGTGGGGCGGCCTTCGACGGGCTTCCATCCGCCCTGCTGGAGGCCGAGGCGGCGCGGTGGGAGGAAACCAGGCTCGGAGTGCTCGAAGAGTGCCTGGAGGCCGAGTTGCGCCTCGCTCCGCGGCCGGATCTGGTCGCCGAACTGCGGGCCCACTCGGCCGCGCA
>NZ_JZWV01000385.1 GCF_000966975.1 Streptomyces katrae
CCCACTCGGCCGCGCACCCGCTGCGCGAGACCGCCCACCGACTGCTGATGTTCGGCCTCTACCGGGCCGGTCGCCCTGCCGAAGCGCTGACCGCCTTCGACGAGGCCCGACGGACCCTGGTGTCCGAGCTCGGCGTCGACCCGGGGCCCTCCCTGACCGCCCTGCGGCAGCAGATCCTCACCCTCGACCCGGCCCTCCCCGCAGCCGAGACATCGTGGTCCGCCTCCCCTCCCCCCGCGGGGAAGGCCGTCCGCATCGAACTGTTCGGCCGGGACTCGGACGTGGCGGCGACAGCGGCACTGGTCGCCACTCGGCGGATCGTCACTCTGGTGGGCCCGCCGGGTGTCGGGAAGACGCAGCTGGCCCGCGCGGTGGCCGATCTCGCGGCGCACAGGGGCGGTCCGGACGGTGTCTGGACCGTCGGGCTCGACGCCGTGACCCGACCGGAGTCGGTGCCATCAGCCGTGGCGGCCGCACTGGGGGTTCCCCTCGGGCCCGACCGGCCACTGATCGAGACGCTGGCCGTCGTCCTGGCAGACCGTCAGGCCTTGCTCGTCCTGGACAACTGCGAGCACGTACTGGACGCATGTGCCGAACTGGCCGACCGCCTGACAGCCCGCTCCGGCGGACTGCATGTGCTTGCGACCAGCAGGGAGCCGCTCGCCGTCGCCGGCGAGGTCGTCCGCCAGGTCGAACCGTTGTCCGTCCCTGCGGGAGACACGGTCGAGGACGTACGCGACACGGCCGCAGGGCGGATGTTCCTCGACCGGGCCGCAGCACGGACGCCCGGCCTCACCCTCACACCCGACGACGCCCCGCACGTCGCCCGCATCTGCCGCATGGCCGAGGGGCTGCCCCTCGCACTCGAGCTGGTCGCCGCCCAACTCCGCCTGCTATCCCTGGCCGAGCTGGCCGACCGCATGGACCGGCAACTGGAGGTACTGGCCCGGCGGCGCTCGACCCCGAACCGTCACCGGTCCCTGGACGCGGCCATCGACTGGAGCCACCAGCTGCTGACCGGGCACGAGCAAAGGGTCCTGGCCCGGCTGTCCGTCTTCGCCGGAGGGTTCACTCCGTCCGCCGTGACAGCGGTGGCCGGTGACACCGCCGTCGACGGACACGCCACGGTGCGATCGCCCGCCGTGCCGGAAACCGTCCTGTGGGACCTGGTGGAACGGTCCTTGGTGGTATCCGAACCGTCAGCCGGGCGCACCGGCCGGTTCCGGCTGCTGCAGCCGGTACGGGAGTACGCTGCGCGGCGCCTCTGCGACCTCGGCGAGCAACGGACGGTCCGCGCCCGGCACGCCGCCCACTACAGCGCCATGGCGGCACGGGTCGACCAGGAGGCGACGGGCCTCAAGGCCGACGAGAGGTGGGAGGCGAAGCAGCGGGTCCGACGGGAACTGGCCAATCTCCGGTCTGCACTGGACTGGTCCCTGGGCCCGGACGGCGACGCGGAGACGGGCATGGCCTTGGTCGGAGCAACGTCGTGGCTCTGGGTGGGATTGCCCGGAGAGGGCAAGGAGTGGGCGGGTCAGGCGCTCGCACGGCTCCAGGACGCACCCGCAGCCGCACGCCCGCGCGCACTCCTCGCAGCCGGGCTGATCCTCCACAGCACCGACCTGGCTGATTCCGCCGCGCTGCTCACCCGGGCGGCGCACCTCGCCAGGGAGAACGGGGATCCGGCCACGCAGTTGCAGGCACTCGCCCAGCTCTCCGTCGCCCGCTGCCTGCAGGGCCGTTGCGCCGAGGCCGTGGGCATCGCCGAGGAGGTGCTGGCCGCAGTCCTGCGGTACGGGAACGAGTTCGAGGCGGCCCGGGCCCGTATCGCCGTCGGGTTGGCCCGCTGCGGCGCCGGTGACGCCTCCGTCGCGGCCATGCACCTGACCCGTGCGGAGGAGGTCTTCGTACGCCTGGGCGCCCACGACGACCTGGCCACAACCCGCTGGGCTCAGGCGGAAGTCGCGTACTACTCGGGCCACCCCGCTCGGGCCGTGCAGCTGTCCGCCGCGGCCCTGCGCGATACGGAGGACAGCGAGGACCTCTTCGCCACCGTGTGCCGGCATGCCCAGCAGGCCCGCAACCTGCATGCGACCGGAGAGACACGGGCCGGCCGGGAGCACTTGCACCGCGCCCTTCGGCATTGCCTGGACGAAGGGCTGTGGATGCCGGCCGTCGACGCACTCACCACCGCGGCACGGATCGATGCGGACGGCGGAGACCCCACGCGTGCCCTGACTCTCCTGACTGCTGCGCATTCGCTGCGCACCTCCACCGGAAGAGAACCCACGCCAATGGAACTCCCCTCGCTCCGGGCGCTGGAGCAGCGGTTGCACCACGGAACGAGCCGCGAGCACCGTGCGTCGGCGCAGAAGGAAGGCGCCGCGCTCGGTCCGGAGGCGGCCCTCCACTACGCCCTGGCGACGGGGCGACCCCAGGGGCCCGGTCAGGGCAGCCGAAATCCCGTGGAGCCCGGCCGCGTCGCGTGAAATGATCTTCGGCGATCACTGACTGAGGAAAAGGCTGCAAACGTGTACGTACCGCCATCGGCACGAGTTCTCGACGATGACGAGCGTGAGCTCGTGGAGCTGGCGCGCCGCACCGTGGACGCGCATACCGACGCCGGGCCCGGCGAAGACGGGATCCACACGATGGGCGCCGCGGTCATGGCCGCCGACTACCGGATGTTCGCCGGCGTGAACCTCTACCACTTCACCGGCGGCCCCTGCGCCGAACTCGTGGCTCTGGGGGCCGCACGAGCCCAGGGTGCCCGCCAGATGCGCTGCATAGTCGCCGTGGGAAACCACGGGCGGGGGGTCATCGGCCCGTGCGGGCGTGACCGGCAGGTCTTCGTGGACTACTACCCCACCATGCGCGTCATCGTGCCCACGCCGGCGGGGCCCAGGTCCGTTCTGGCCGCCGACCTGATGCCGCTGACGCAGCGGTGGACACCGGAGGGCATGAACGGTCTCGACCCGTCGCTCTACCAGGACCCCGAGACGGCCGGTCCCCCGATCATCCGGTTCAACCCCCGCTACCTCGAAGCCGTCCGCTCCGGCGCCAAGACCCGGACCACCCGCTTCCGGGACCCGGTCCGGCTCGGGCCGGCACGGCTGGTGTTCGAGAGTGACCCCGAAGTCGTCCTGCCGGCGGAGGTGACCCACATCAGGCGCTGCCTCGTCAGCGAACTCACCGACCAGGACGCCCAAGCGGAGGGTCTGAGGACCGCAACCGAACTCCGGGAGGTCCTCAAGGGCCACTACCCTGATCTTGCGGGAGCCGACGAAGTCGACGTCATCACCTTCCAGGTCGACGACAGGACAGGGGTCGCCTGAACCGCTGAACCCGGGGCGCCGGCGACGAGCGGGTCGCAGGGCGCGTGCGGTCGGTCCTCCGCGTACGTCCCCGTGAGTTCGGCGCCGATCCGGGCCAGCCACAGCCGTACCTCCGGGGGCTCCAGCACTTCGACCCGCGAGCCCAGCCCGGCCAGTTGCCCCGCCAGGACATTCGCGGCCGGACCGTCGACCCACACCTCGGTCCATCCGTCGGGCAGTGGGCCGCCGACGCGCACGCGGCCACCGAGGAGCCGGTGCAGCAGGGCCAGCGTGTCGGGGTGGACGCGGGCACGCGCGGTCACCGCCTGCATGCCGTCCTGGAAGGCCCCGGACAGCTCCCGCCAAGCCGTGGCGAGGTCGAAGTCGGGGGGCCGTACCACCGGTTCGCCGGTCGGCTCGACGGAGGTGACCCGGCTGAGACGGAAGGTGCGCAGGCCCTTGTCCGTGCCGGCGACGAGGTAGTCCACCCCCGCCTTGGTCACGAGCCCGAGGGGGTCGACCGTGCGCTCGCCGGCCGGTTTGCCGATTCCCGCGTATCCGAGGCGGACCCGGATCCCGTCGATGACGGCGTCCTGGAGCGCGGAGCGGTGGACGGCGTCGGCGGTGACGGGCTTGCGGGACCAGTCCGTGGCGTCCACGACCCCCGCGCGGGTCGCGGCCTGGGCCTGCTCCCGCAGGGGCGGGGGCAGGGCCCGGACCAGCTTGCGC
>NZ_JZWV01000386.1 GCF_000966975.1 Streptomyces katrae
GCAGGGTGGTACGCAGTTCGGGGGTGGCCGACAGGGGGCCGGTGACGAGGAACAACGCCCGGATCTCCTCGGCGGTGAGCCCGGTGAGGTTCGTACGGGCGCCTCCGACGAGGGACCAGCCCCCGCCGCGGCCTCGCTGTGAGTAGACGGGTATGCCGGACGCGGCCAGGGCCTCCAGATCCCGGCGCGCCGTGCGCTCGGACACCTCCAGTTCGGCGGCCACTTCGGGGACGGTGACGCGGCCGCGTTCCTGGAGGAAGAGCAGGGTCGCCACCAACCGGTCGGCTCTCACGTGCCTCGTTCCTCCTGGGTCTGGGCCTGGGACGGCGTCCTCGGCTTGGGCCGGGGCCGGCGTCCTCGTCGTCGCTTTCCATTCTCCTCGGAAAACTGGCCAGAAGATGGCCACTTCTGCTTCCAGGATGAACACATGAACAAGACCGAGCAGCTCAACGAGACCGCGTTCGACTCCACCGATGCCGTCGCGGCCCCTTCCTCCTCCTTCGATCCGCGCACCGACCTCGCCGCCGCCATCGAGCTGGCGGGCCGTACGCTGGCCGCCATCCGACCCGATCAGTACGACGCCCCGACCCCTTGCGAGGAGTTCGACGTACGGCGCCTGTCGAGCCACCTCGTCGCCGTCGTCCGCCGGATCTCGGTGATCGGGCGCGGCGAGGACCCGTTCAGCGTCCCCTCCTTCGCCGACGAGGTCGCCGACGGCGCTTGGGCGCAGGCCTGGGAGCCGGGCGCACGCGAGGTCGCGGAGGTGTGGGCGGATCCGGGGATCCTCGGCCGGCAGCTGCGCCTGCCGATCGGCGTCCTGCCGGGCGCGGCCGCCGCCGCCGTCTACACGCACGAGGTCACGGTGCACACCTGGGACCTGGCGAAGGCGACCGGGCAGGAACCGGAATGGGACCCGGCCCTCATCGAGCGGGTGATCGGCGTCGTCCGTCCCGCGCTGCCGGCCGAAACCCGTGGCGGCCGGATCCCCTTCGCCGAGGTGGTGGACGTGGAGCCCGGAGCCCCGGCCATCGACCGTCTGGTGGCCTGGGCCGGACGCCGTCCCTGAGCTCAGCGGCCTGCCGATGCGACGCTTGCCATACGTGCCGAGTGGAGATGCGGGACGAGGAGGCAGCGCGGCGTTGGCCGGCTGATCAGGGCGTCAGCCGGGTGCGCGACGGGTGGGTGAGCGACGGGGATCCGGACGCGTTGCTCACCGCCAACCAGGTGGCGCACTCCTGGGCCAGTGACGTGTTCGCCGAAGTCCTGGACGCGGCCGGCCGGCTGCGGTTGGCGTTCGGTCTGCTGGACCTCCTCGACGAGTACTGGGTCACGTGCGAGATCCGGTTCGCGAACGACAGTGCGGAGGGGCCCCTGCCGGCCGAGGTGCTGTTGGGAAGGCTACCGACAGCGGCTGGAGGCGGACCGGGACGCCGAGGCCGTCACCTACTCGCTGTGGGTGGACTGGTTCGAGGACCACGCCACCTCCGCCGCGGCCTTCGCCGAGGTTCTCGGCAACGACATCGACCGGGTGGTGGCCGAGCCTTCGGCAGCCCTGCTCCGCCGGGCCCGGCGGGTTCTGGAGTGTTCGGGTCCGGTGCGCTGGGCGGTGAAGGAGCCGACGTACCGCACCGCGATGCGGCTTCCCGCCCTGCACCCGGCTGTCTTCTGCGGCATCCGAGCGAGCTTCCACGACGTCTACGGCGACCTGGAGCCGGCTGCCGCACTGAACCTCCTCGGCCGACTGGACCTCCCCACGGACACCCGGCACCTTGCCGAACTGCGCCACGTACTCGCCGCCGGGCACAGGAACCACTACCGCAGCCCCGGTGCCTGGGACGATGCGGTTCGCTCCTGCTCCTGAGCCGGTAGACTCCGGCGATCCCGTGCGGGGACCGGTGGAGGGGGCGGCGGGTGGATCGGGTTCTGGTCGTAGTCGGTGTGGTGCTGGTCATGGTGGGGCTCGCGGCGGTGGTCTTCACCCTGGGGAACCTGGTCGAGTTCCTGCGAATGCGTGCCCTGGAGCGGCGTGGGATCGAGGGTGAGGCGGTCTCCGTCGTTCAGGACTGGATGAACCACAAGTACCGCGTCCACTACCGGGTGTGCCTCCCCGAGGGTGGCCGCGACGAGCGGTTCTACGAGGTCGGCGTCGAGGAGCCCGAGCCCTTGGGGACCGTGTTCCCGGTGGTCTACGACCGGAAGAAGCCGAGCCGGGCGAAGCTCGGGACGCGACAGAACATCGACTTCGCCACTGAGGGGCTGATCGTGAAGTTGGCCTGGGGCATCGGCGTACCGGCGATCGCCCTGGGGTCTCTGCTCATACGGTTCTTCGACTCCTGAGGCGATGGCCGTCCGGAGCCAGGGGGTGCCGGGCGGACGGTTGGGGTTCGGCCGCTCAGCCGCTCAGCGGTTCAGCGCCTTCCAGGCGCGTTCGGCTTCGGCGGCGGCCCTGCGGGCCTTGTCGAGTGCGCGGTCAGCCTGCCGGTGGCGGCGGGCAGCGGCTTCCTCGGCCGCGTGGAGGTCGGCCCGCTCGTGGCGGGCCCGGGCGAGATCGTCCTGCAGGGCGCTGATTCGTTCGTCGAGCTCGGCCACCTCCGACCTGGTCTTCCGGAGTTCCCGTTCCGCCGCGGTCAGCTCCGTCTCGGCCAGGGTTGCTTCGCGCGCCGCGCGGTCGGCTTCCGCCCGGGCCTTGGCCCGCGCTTCCCGCTCCCGCCCCCGCTCGCGCTCCTGTTCGCGCTCCTGCTGCCGTGAGGAGGCGGGCTCCTTCTTCCGGGCTGGTTCGGTGGGCTTCGGCGGCGCTGCCGCCCGGCGTGGTGTGGTGCCGGGGGCGGGTTCCAGTCCGGTGAACCCGACCACGGGGGGCGGTGCGGCCGTGAGGGAGCCGCGGGCCCAGTCGGCGGCCGGGCCGGCAGCGGGTTCGGCGAGGAGTGTGTGGAGGATTTCCTCGACCTCGTGCTGGACCGCATCGGAGACGGGGTGCCCGGCGTCGCCCGCGAGCTGGGCGGCCTGGCGGGCCATCTCCGCGACCACGACGTTCCGCTGATGCGACAGGTCCCTCAGCTCAGGACCCGCAAGCGTCCGGTGCGCCTCACGCAGCCCCCTGCCCAGCTCCAGCAGGCGGTGCGCCTGTTCCGGATCGGCGCGGGCCAGCAGGTTCGCCGCCCACACCGCGAGTGTCGGCCGGCGCCAGCCGGCGATCCGCTTGGCCAACGCCTCCTCCCCCGCCCCGCGCTCCTCCCCCGCCCTGCGGGCCCGGGCCGCACAGGCGGCACGGGCCGCGGTGAACGCTTCGGGTTTCAGTCCGTACAGCTCCCACGCCACCTCATCGGCATCCATACACCCACCTTCCCCTGAGATGCCTCGGTCTGCGCCGACCCGGCGGTGCGGGTCGGATGTGGTGCGGATGGGGTAGGCGTCGTGTAGTGGGAAGGGGGGTGACTGGAGGAGGTGGCGGCCGTGGCACGTCCCGTCTGGGCCGGAAATCTGTCGTTCGGGCTGGTCAGCCTGCCTGTCGGCCTCTACACGGCCACAGACAGCCACACGATCCACTTCCATCAGCTCCAGCGCGGTACCTCCGACCGGATCCGCAACCGCCGGGTGAACGAACGAACCGGGAAGGAGGTGGAGCTCGAGGACATCGTGAAGGGGTTCGACACCGGCGACGAGTACGTGCTCATCGAGCCGAAGGAGCTCGAGGAGATCGCTCCGGGCCGCTCGCGGTCACTGGAGATCAGGGGGTTCGTGGACCTGGCGGAGGTGGATCCGATCTTCTTCGACAAGACCTACTACCTCGGGCCCCGTGGGGCCGAGTTCGGAAAGGTCTACAGCCTGCTGGAGCAGGCGCTGGCCAGGGCCGGGAAGGCCGGGATAGCCACGTTCGTGATGCGCCAGCACGAGTACCTGGTGGCTCTCAAGTCCGAGAACGGGCTGCTCACGCTGCACACCCTGCACTGGGCGGACGAGATCCGGGACCCGAAGAAGGAGATCGGCACCCTGCCCGGGAAGGCCGAGGCGAAGGCGTCGGAGAAGGAGCTGAAGATGGCCGAGCAGCTCATCCGGGCGATGAGCATGGACTGGGATCCGGAGCAGTTCCACGACACCTTCCAGGAGAAGGTCGCCGCCCTCATCGAGGCGAAGAAGGCCGGGGAGACCGTGGAGAAGGCCGAGCCCGCGGCCGAGCCGACCGGCGTGGTCGACCTCATGGACGCCCTGCGCGCCAGCATCGAGCGCGCAGGCAGCCCGAAGGCCACCGGCGGCAAGGCCACCGCCTCCGGCCGGGCCCCGGCCTCCTCCAAGGCGGCCGCGAAGAAGCCGGCGGCGAAGAAGCGGATCCGCTCGGCGCCCAAGGAGGACCTGGCCGGTCTGACGAAGGCCGACCTCTACAAGAAGGCCGCCGCGGCGAACCTGCCGGGCCGGTCGCACATGTCCCGCGACGACCTGGTCCAGGCTCTCTCCTCGGCCGCGGCATGAGGGAAGGCTGACCGGCGGCCTCGGCAAAGACCTGGGCAGGGCGTACGCCCCCTGCGCGCCCCCCGAGGGCCGCCGTGCGCTCTTGCCGGGCATTTCGGGCGGTCACTACGGTCACGCTGCGTACATGATGCGTACGTAGAGTCACCATTCGAGGAGATGTATGAACAAGGCTGCTTGGCGTTCGCTCGGGCTCGCCACCGTGCTGGCCGTCCTCCCTCTCGCCGCGACGGCGACCGCCGAAGCCGAGGCACCCGAACCCCTGTCCGCCGAGGTCGTGGCGGCCATGACGCCCCAACAGCAGGGCGAGGTGCTGGAACCGCTCCGGGCCGTCGCCGATGCCGCGGCGCGGGTCGGCCGGGGTGCGTACGCGGACCTGTACACGCAGGTCGAGATGGCCCCCGACTACCGCTCGGTCAACGTCTACCTCACCGACACCGCCCGTGGTGCGGCCTTCCTCGACGCCGTGCGCAAGGCCGGCCCGGAGGCCGACACGAAGCTGCTGCACGTACGCAAGAGCGCGAAGTCGCTGCAGCAGATCAGGAAGGAGATCAACACCTTCCGCAGCCGCAGGGACCTCCCCTTCAAGATCCACATGGCGGGCAGCACCGTCGACGGCGGAGCGATCGAGCTCAGCGTCGACGACGCGAAGGCGGCGCGGCGATACCTCGCCGAACCCGCCGTCACGCAGGAACTCGCGGCGGCCCGGACCACCCCCATCCGCGTCCGCCAGTCACCGCCGGCGGTGCCGCTGAGCCGCTGGAACGACAGCGCGCCGTTCTACGCGGGGGCCGCGCTCGGGCCCGCGAACGGCTCGTTCGCCCACTGCACCAGCGGCATCCCGGCGCACAGCACCGTCGACAACCGCCAGTGGCTCGTCACCGCCGGCCACTGCTACGGGCTGGGCGAGAGCGTCTTCACCGCCGGCGGCAACCGCGTCGGCACGGTCGGAGCCAAGCTGGACGACCTCGACTCGGCGTTCATCGAGACGGCGACGAGCCGCTACACGTGGGACGGCCTCGACGCACAGGGGTACACGCGCCGCCTCAACGGCGTGCGCAACGCGGCGGTCGGCGACTTCACCTGCCACCTGGGCTACACCACGAAGGTCGCCTGCAACATCCGCACCGCGTACGCCGGCAACGCCACCTGGGTCAACAACGGCGCCTACGTCTGGGGAAGCGCCAGCGACCCGAACACCTACCCGGTCATCGCCCGGACCGGCGACAGCGGCGGGCCGGTGATCACGATCAACGACGAGAACTC
>NZ_JZWV01000387.1 GCF_000966975.1 Streptomyces katrae
GACGAGAACTCCCGGGAACTGAACGGCATGCTCGTCGCGGGATTCAACTGTTCGGGCGCCGGAACCGACCAGGGCTGCCGGCAGATCGGCTGGATCGAAGTGGGCGACATCTTCTACAGGTTCAGCCTTCGGCTCGCGGACTGACACCGACAAGGCCCAGTGCTCTTTGCCGGGCGCGGGGGGGGCCGGGCCGTGTGCGGACCACCGCCCGGCATACTGGGCGCCGTCCAGGACACGGCGGGGAGAGACAGCGTGAAATTCGGCATGCTTCGGATGACTGCCGGCTTGGCGACTGCCGCCGTGACGGCGCTCGTCCCGTCCTCTTGCGGGGCGGGCAAACCCGTCATCACTCCGAAGGCCGTGACCCATTCCGAATTGGTCGGCCGCTGGGACGGGGAGCCCAGGTGCGGATCGCCGATATTTCGGCTACGCGACGATTACACCTTTTCCAGCAAGGATTTCCCGGTCCAGTGGGACGGCCCCGAGCCGGATTCGCAGGTGACGCGCCGTTCGTCCGCGGGGGAATGGCACGGGGTCAACAAGGATCCCGGCCTGCCGCCTTATCTGGTGCTCAGCTTCAGTGGTCACGCCGACATCCAGATCCTGCACTTCTTCCTGGAACACGGGGAACTGCGGATAGACGGGACGGTCTACGCGGACGGGGGTGACCCCTACGCCTACCGGTGCCACTACAAACGCGGCTCTGCCGACCCTGAGGCCTAGGGGGTCCCCCGCCCGTTCACCGGGCCGGCCGGGGGGCTTCTCGCGGACGTGGAGCTCAGGCGACGAGCAGGCGCAGGCCGAGTTCGGCCGCGTCGAGCGCGACCAGGTCGCGGTTGCGCTCGGTCCAGCGGCCCGAGGCGAGGTCGGCACGGAGCATGTTCACCGCCCGCTGCTCGGCCCGGGGGCCGACCCTGGTCCACACCGACACCGCTCGGCGCACCCGTTCGTCCAGGTACGCCTCCGGGCGGCGCCAGTGGGCCTCGAAGAAGCCGTCAGCGCAGTCCCACGGTACGAGGACCGGCTCCGCGCTGCCCCCGATCGCGCGGGTCATGTCGGCCAGCGACGGCCAGTCGGCGAGAAGGCCGGCGAATTCGGGCAGGTAGTCGCGGGTGAGCCAGAACCGCTGAAGCCAGCCGGTCGTACTGGCGTCGTACGTGAACACCACCACGCGCCGGGCCACCCGCCGCATCTCCCGCAACCCCGCGACCGGGTCCGGCCAGTGGTGCACGGTGCTGACCGCCATCGCGGCGTCGAAGGACTGGTCGGCGAACGGCAGGCGCTCCGCACTGGCTGCCACGCACGGCGCCGCGCCCACCGGGCGCTGCGCCCGCATCACCGCCGACGGTTCCACCGCCGTGACCTCACGGTCCGGCGGCTCGTAGGAGCCGGTGCCGGCCCCGACGTTCAGCACCGTCCGCGCGTCCCCGAGCGCATCCCAGATCCGCTCCGCGATCCGCGGCTCGGTGCGCCGGGTCGCCGGGTACGCGGACCCGATCGCTTCGTACAACTGCGCGCCGAACACCTTCAACTGGTCCTCCGGCGTCGTCGTCCTGACTCCCATGGCCCGTTCCTCCAGTTCCTTGTCGATGGCCGTCACCATGACGGCGGTGCGGTCCCGCTGCTCCACCAGCAGTCCGCGCAGCCGGTGCAGGCGCGCGATCGGGTCGGTGGCCGGGTCGTCCACCAGATCGGCGATCTCGCGCAGCCCGAAACCCAGCCGCCGGAAGGCGAGTACCTCCCGCAGGCGCTCCACGTCAGCCGCCGAGTAGGCCCGGTACCCCCCGCTCGTCCGCGCGGACGGCCGGACGAGGCCGATCTCGTCATAGTGGTGCAGGGTACGGACGCTCACCGCAGCCAATTCGGCCACACGTCCCACGGTCAGGTGCTCGCGCTCTTCCACAGCGGCGACTATGCGGCATCACGTCACGTGAGGGTCAATCGGCGACCCCTCGAAGAGCCGCCCGCCGGCGGTGCTCACCGGCCGGAGACCGGCCGAGGAAATGATCGTGTGGAGCGGGGTACTCCTGCTAGCCTCTGCGCCATGAAGCGCGCTGCCATGGTGACGACGACGCCGGAGAGTGTCCCGGCGCGCTGACAGATGATCTGATGCGAAGCCCCGGGGCAAGTGCCCCGGGGCTTCGTCGTAGGCCCGGTCGCTCGCCCCGCAACCAGCGAGGAGACCGCGATGACCACCGTGCACGACCACCGCAAGCTCGGCCGCGAACTGGGCCTGTTCGGCACCGATCCGCTGCTCGGCGCCGGCCTGCCGTACTGGCTGCCCGACGGCGCGGCCGTGCGGCACACCCTGGAGGAGTACATCCGTGGGGCCGAACGGCGGGCGGGCTACCAGCACGTGTACTCGCCGGTACTCGGCAAGCGGGAGCTGTACGAGATCTCGGGGCACTGGGCGCACTACGGCGACGACATGTTCCCCCCGATGGACCTCGGCGGAGAGCAGGTCGTCCTGCGGCCGAGCCTGTGCCCTCATCATGCCGTGATCTACCGCTCCCGCTCCCACAGCTACCGCGAACTGCCCCTGCGGATGGCCGAACTGGGCGGCATGTACCGCTCCGAACCCTCAGGAGTGCTGGGCGGACTGACCCGGGTGCGGGCGATCCAGCTCAATGACGCACACATCTTCTGCACTCTGGACCAGGTCGCCGAGGAGGCGCGGGCGGCGCTGGAGATGATCCGCCGGGCGTACGAGGCACTCGGCATCACCCCGACCCGTTACCGGCTCTCCCTCCCCGGGCCCGGCGGCAAGTACGTCGCGGCGCCGGAGAAGTGGCAGCGGTCCACCGCCCTGCTGACCGACGTCCTCGACCGCTCCGGGAGGCGGCCGAGGGAGAGGCCGCGTTCTACGGCCCCAAGATCGACGTCCAGGTCACCGACGACGCCGGCCGGGAGTCCACCCTGTCCACCGTCCAGGTCGACTTCCACCAGCCCGAGCAGTTCGACCTGCACTACATCGGCGCGGACGGTGCCAAACACCGGCCGGTCATGGTCCACCGCAGCATCATCGGCAGTGTGGAGCGGGCCGTCGCTCATCTCATCGAACAGCACGGCGGTGCCTTCCCCGCCTGGCTCGCCCCCACTCAGCTGGTGGTTCTCCCCATCTCCGACAGCGAACTGCCGGACGCCGCGGCCCTCGCCCGCCACTGCACCGGTCTGGGACTGCGTGTCCGGATCGCGGGACCGGAGCGCGGCAGCCTGGGCGCCCGGATCCGAGAGGCCCGCCTGGTCCCCTACCAGGCCGTCATCGGCGCCAGGGAGGCCGCCGACGGTCACGTGGCCCTGCGCTTGCGCGACGGACGCCGGCTCGGCCCGCAGCCGGTCGGTGAGGCGCTCGCCCGTATCAGCGCTCTCATCGGAGCCCACAGCACCGATCTGTGGGCGGACCCGGCCTCGTAGCGGGCGCCGCGATCAGCGCCTGACGTGCCCGCACGGCCTGCCCGGCTCGACGGGACGGCGCGGCGGAGACCTCCCGCCGCCTGCGTCGAGGTGGGGCCCGGCGGCTGCGCCGGGCCCCACCTGGCTAGTTGAGCTGGGTGCTCTGGCTGGCGACGAGCTCCCCGCCGGCGAAGCCCTCCACGCGGGCCGAGCGGGCGGTGGCCACGCCGGGGACGGTCACATCGGCCTGGCCGTCGGAGAGGTCGACGGAGGCGCGCGGGCGCTGGTCGACGTAGACGTCCAGCCGGTCGACGTTGACGGCCTTGACCGTGAGACGCAGGGCCCCGCTGTAGGAGACGCAGGGCCCCGCTGTCGGCGGCGGTCGCGTCCGTGATGCTCAGGACGTGCGGCGTGAGGCCCTTGAGGACCTCCCCGGCGCGCTCGAACAGGTCGGCGTTGCCCTCCAGCAGGTCCCGGCGGGTCATCCGGTAGGGGATGTCCGGGGTGATGCCGAGGTCCTCCACCGGCGTGCCGGAGTTGGCAGCCACCCGCAGGCTGCGCCGGATCGCCACCCGCATGCCGGCTCCCTTCGGCAGCGGCCGGTACGGCGTCTCGGGGTCGGCCGTGAGGAGGTCGACGAGGTGCCGGTGCTCCCAGACGTTGGCGCCTCCGGCCCCGGTGTTCTCGTCGGTGCCGAGGACGGGGCCGATGCGATGGTCCTGGAAGCCGGCGGCGAAGATGTCGGTGGCCGAGTAGCAGCGGGCGCTGGTGAGGAGGACGACCGGCCCGAAGTACTGCTGGCCGATCGCGTTGGCGGTGTCCTCGCGCGTGAGGGGCACCGCGCTCGAGTAGGTGGCGCCGATCTCGACGGCCTGCTCCATGGAGGGCAGCCAGTCGCCCAGTTCCTCCTGGTTCCTGCGGCAGATCCGGAGGTTGAGCGGGGTGTTGATGAACTGGGTCGGCTCCGGGGTGATGCGGCGGGGGGTGAGGGTCTGCAGGGCGAGTTCGGAGTTCCAGATGACGCCGCCGCCGTTGTCCCGGACGTCCAGGATCAGTCCGCGGTCCGGCATCTGGCGGAGCAGACCGATGAACTCGTTGACGAACCCCTCCACATCGGGCTCGTTGAAGGTGAAGATCCGGATGTAGCCGAAGGTTCCGGAGGCCGTCTGCACCTCCTGGGCCCGGAACACCTTGGGCATCGAGGAGGAGATCTCACCGGCCCTCACTTCCGGGGCGGCGGCCAGGCCGGCTTCGAGGGCTCTCTGCCGCGCGACGACCCTCGGTGCGAACAGCATCACCTTGGCACGGTTCGCCTCGTCCATGTCGAGGTCCAGGCCCATGGCCCGCTCGGCGCCGGTCGGTGCCGCCGCGCCCACGAACGGCGGGAGGAGGACGTTGTCCACGATCCGCCAGCTCTCGCGCAGTTCGCGGGGAGTCGCACCGGAGTCCAGGTAGCTGACGGTCACCCACTCCTCGAACGGGGGAAGGTGCATGGCCAGCGGCCTCAGGGTCAGCGACTGGATCCCGCGGCTGCGGCGGGCGGCCGCGTTGCTGCCGGCAAAGCGGGCGGCGTTGAGGTCGACGGCCTTGGCGATGGGGATTCCACTCCAGTGGGTGATCTCGACGCCGGGCTCGAAGCCCGGGGCGGAGAAGCCCTGGGCCACGTGGGTGACCATGAAGTGCTCGCCCTGGGCGTCCTCGTACCGCTCCACGAGGAAGGGCAGGAAGGCGATCTTGCCCCGGTAGGGGTCGGGGAGGAGGTAGTTGGTATGGAGGTCCCGCACCGAGTGGAAGATCTCCGACATCTCGGCGTGGAACAGCCATTCGACGGGCTTCGTCTCCTCGGTCTGCTGCTCCAGCCGACGGCGCAGCACCCGTAGGCGCTGCACCGGGTTGACGGCGTACATGGCGGACTTGAGCGGCAGGTGGACGTAGTTCTGGTCCAGCATGAGCAGCGCCTGGTCGACGATGAGCCGGCGCTCGGCCAGCGTCAGGGTGCCGGCGCCCTCGAGGAAGGCGGGCAGCCCGGTGGCCGCCGCCAGGTGCTCCCGTACGGCTTCGGCGGCCCGGGGAACGAAATCCGGGGTGGAGGTGTCGGCGTGGTGGGCCATGGCTGCTCCCGAGGTGGGGCGGGTTCCGGGGGTTCCGGAACTGTCGCCTCAGGTATTGCCCGACGTCCTCGGGCGGGTGGGCCGTCGACCTCTCTTTCGCCTGAAAGGACCCAACCGCGCCCCACCTCCCCCGGCTGCTCTGCTCGCCGGCGGGGCCGGGCTCTGCTTCAGGGAGGCGGAGGGGCCTGTTCGCAACTGCCGGCCCCGTCGGCCCCGTCCAACTCACCTGCGCGCCTTCCCTCTTCGGCCAGCACGGCGTCGAGGAGCCCCGGGAAGCGGGTGTCGAGATCGGCGCGACGCAGCGTCATCAGGCGGGCCTTTCCGACGTGCCGTGTCCGCGTGACGCCGGCTTCACGCAGGATCCGCCAGTGGTTGGACAGTGTCGACCGGGGCACGTCCAGGCCGTCGGGGCTGCACGCGCATTCACCGTGCTCCGCCATCCGGCGCAGCAGCGCCAGCCGGACCGGATCACCCAGGGCATGGAGGACCGTGGCCAAGTCCCGCTCCCTGTCGTGGGGTTGTCCCATCGATTCTCCTCGTCTTCCCTCCATGTGACATCGCGGACCTCTGTAGTATGCGGTCACTTCGATGTTTCGGGAATGTCGAAATGATCTAGGAGAAGCCGTGCCCGCACTCACCACCCTTGCCCGCGTCTACGTCGACGACCTGGACGTGGCACTGCCGACCTTCGTGGAACTCACCGGAGAGCAGCCGCGGCTCCGGTTCGCCTATCGCGACCTGACCCTCGCGAGCATCGGCGGCTTCCTGCTGCTGGCAGGTACAAAGGAAGCCCTCGCCCCCTATCGCGGTACGCACGCCACCGCGCTCGTCGAGTCGATCGACCAGGTCGTACGCCTCACCGAGCGCGACGGCGGGGAGATACTCGACGGCCCCAACGAGGTGCCGACCGGCCGCAACCTGACCGTGCGGCACCCCGGCGGCGCCACCATCGAGTACGTGGAGTTCGACGCGGCCGCGCTGTCGTCCCTCGCATAGCCGGGCCCGTCTGTTCGATTGCCGGACGGCTAGAAGAGGCCGGCCGAGGTGCTCTGCGTGAGGTTCTCGAGGATCGTGCGCAGCCACGGGCTGCGCACGGCTGGTAGCCGGACCAAGGTGTGGTGGAACGTTCCGCGGTCGGCCCGGAACGGGTGGTGGGGGAGCAGCGGAAGCGGGTCGTCACGGAGGACGTCGTGGGCTATGCGGCCCGACGCGGGAACCGGCAAGTCCGGTTCGGGAGAGGCCAGCCACAGCCACACCCCCAGCGGCAGGGGCACCAGACATGCCGGTGTGGTCGGGTCGGCAGGAGTCCAGGTCCGGCCCGTCCGGGGATGGACGGGGACGAGGAGGATGTCGACGCCCGCGTCCGGGGAGGACCGTCCCGGTCCGGCCAGGACGGCGCGCCGCTTCAGGGTGCCTGTCGGCAGCAGGGTGTCGAGCGCGCGTTGAAACACGTCCGCGGTCAGGCCGTCCGGGACCTCCACCGGCTGCCCCTCGGAGGCGATCAGCAGGTGGGCGAGCGCGTGGCCGGCTGCCGCCTCCCACCGCGGACTCCAGGACCAGTAGTGGTTCGGCCCCAGCCGTCCTCCCCACGTGGCGATCGGCTCGAACGGGGGCGTTTTCTCCCCTTTCTCTGCCAGCTCCGCCCAGGAGAGGGGGGCGGCGTGGACACCGTCGACGGGGACGCGGTGCACGACGTCCGGCCCGAGTCGCACCATCTGCCAGAGCGAGCAGTCGTCGACCCTGGTCGCCACGGGGAGACCGCATGCCTGGCAGGCCATGTTGGGCCCGTCGGCCCCGTCGAGGCCACAGCAGGCACCACCACGCTTCTCGGGAAGAAGCCGGGTTCCACGGATGTCACCGGGCGCGATGACACTCGCCCCGGGCGTGCCGTCGGACAAGGCACGGACCGGCGCGTGGATGCCGCGTGCCTCGGCCTCGCCCGGACCGATCTCGTCCCACAGCCGCCACGGCCCTCCCCAGGGATCCGGGTCCACGGCAAACGTCCCTGACTCCATGAGCACCGGAAGCTGGGCTCCGTTCCCGTACTGCTGACGGGCGTGCACCGGCAGTGAGACCTGGGACAGCGGGACGGTCAGCTCGGCGCCGCACCCCGCACACACGAAAACGAACAAACTTCCTCCGGCTGGGAAACAACCGCATCCTCGCAGCTCACCGGCGGGCGGCCAACATGTTTTCCCCTCTGCTGCGGGGACGGCACCTGCCACCGTCGCGGAGTACCAGCGCAGCGCGAGCAGATGTCAGCCGGCGTCTCGAACCACGGCGAGCCCCGGCAGGCCGGTGGTGGGGCGGTCGCCCCAGCCGGCCCCTTCGATCAGGTCGTACCAGTCGGGCAGCGTGCCGGCCGGCAGGTGGCGGCGCAGGAGCTGGCCGGGGAAGCTGAGCGGTCCGGCCTTGGCGGGATTGTCCAGCATCTGCTGGACGATCACGTCCGTGATGGCGTAGGCGAGGTCGGCGCGCGGGAACGCGGTGTGCACGCGGTCGGCGAACCCCTCGGGAAGTCGCTCCCTGCCCCGTCCGAGGACGTCCACCGAGATGCCGGCATGGGCGAGCGCGATCTCCGGCCCCTTGCGGGAGGCTATGCCCTCCGACGTGTGCAGGGCGATGGCGTCCCACACCACCGTCACGGAGTGCTCGTCAGTGCCCTGTTCGCGGAGGAAGCGGGCTGCCAGGTCCGCGCCGTCCACCTCGAACCGCTGGTCTCCGTTGCCCGGTTGCGACAGTCCCAGGTCGTGGAGGACACAGCCCAGGAACACCAGCTCGTCGTCGAAGTCCGCTCCGGGCTTCATCCCGTCGTGGTCCGCGAGCGCCCGGGCGAAGAGGTAACTGCGCACGCTGTGGCGGAAGATGACTGCCGGCTCCGCTTCCTCGGCGTAGCGCAGGGCGCGGGCGGCCAGCTCCGTCCGGGGCAGGTCGAACGCGTCGTAGACGGCGGGCAGGGCGACGGCCATCGCGGCAACTCCTCATGGGTGCGGTAGGGGAACCCGTCGATCGTGCGGCCCCGCGCGCCGCCCGGCCAGTGGCCACAATGCCGTCATGCGCTAAGTTCTGGCCATGACTGTTGAAGTGGTGGCCGTTCTCGCGCTCGACGGTGTCGCCCCCTTCGAACTGGCCACGCCCGGCCAGGTCTTCGGCACGGCCAACGAGGCCGCCGGCACCGTGCACTACGAGATCCGCGTCTGCGCTCCCGGCCGCAGCGCGACGACCGCCGCCCAGCACGGTGCCTTCCGGATCGACACCCCGTACGGTCTGGAGGGCCTCGTGGGCGCCCACACCGTCGTCATCCCGGCCCACGCCGGATTCCTGACCCCGCCGCCCTCGGACGTCACCGACGCGCTGGCACGGGCGGCGGCGCAGGGGGCCCGGCTGGCCTCGGTCTGCGTGGGCGCCTTCACGCTGGCCGCCACCGGTCTGCTGGACGGGTACCGCGCCACCACCCACTGGCAGTACGCCGAGGAGTTCGCCCGCCGCCATCCCCGCGTCGAGGTCGATCCCGCCGTCCTGTTCGTCGACCACGGCCGCCTGATCACTTCGGCCGGGGTGGCCGCGGGCCTCGACCTCTGCCTCCACCTGGTGCGCCGTGACCTCGGCGCGGCGCTCGCCGCCGCCACCGCCCGCCGCATCGTCATGCCCCTCCAGCGCGACGGCGGCCAGGCCCAGTACATCGAACGGCCCGCGGCCCCGGCCGATCCCAGTGCCCTGCAGCCCGTCATGCAGTGGATGGAAAGCCGCCTCGACCGGCCCCTCACCCTCGCCGACATCGCCGGCCACGCCAGGATCAGCGTCCGCACGCTGAACCGCTGGTTCCGTGAGCAGACCGGAACCACTCCGCTGCAGTGGCTCCTGCACGCGCGCATCCACCGGGCCCGGCAACTGCTGGAGACCACCGACCTGCCCATCACGCTCCTCGCCGACCGGACGGGATTCGGCTCCCCGACGACCCTGCGCCACCACTTCACCCGCCACACCGGCACCTCTCCTTACGCCTACCGCGCCGCCTTCCGGCAGCGGGAGCCACTCGGCGACCGCTGAAGAGCCCGGGCCGGCAGGCGCGGCTGACCGAGGTGCCGGAGGTCGCCCGGACCGTTGCGCCCCGGTGACCGGGGCGCGTGCTCAACGGCCGGGCCGGCCGTGCCGTTTCGTCTCTCTTCCGGCGGGCAGCCGCGGCCTGGAGAAGAGAACGTCCGACGGGGCCGACGGCTCCCTGGGGCGCTGCCCGTCGAAAGGAGCAGCAGCATGATGAACCTTGCCGCCGCGCTCGCGATGAGCGCCACGGGAACCGCGTTCGCCTCGGCGCTCGGCGTGGTCGTCGCCGTCCTGCTCGTCGGTGCGGTGTGGTGGGGCGTGAAGCGGCGCGCCGCCGAGCCGAAGCCGCCCACCGCCGGCCAGCAGCCCCGACGGCCGGCTGCCGCCCGGCGTCCCGAGGAGCGCCGCGAGGCCGAGGGGCAGCCGTTCCCCTCTGACGGCAGCCGGCGTACGGCGCACGAGCTGAAGGGCTACGGCAACTTCGGCTCCCCCGAGGACGAGCGGTCCTGACCTGGGCGCGAGGCCGGGCGCTTCGGGGGCAGGAGTCCGTCGTGGCCGGCGAGGAGGTCCGTGGTGCGACGTGTCGAGCCGCTCCGGACGTGACACACCGGACGGCGGCCCGACGTCGCCCCGGCCGTCGGATCCGGCACCACCCGTGTG
>NZ_JZWV01000388.1 GCF_000966975.1 Streptomyces katrae
CGTGTGAGATCCGGCGGACGGGGCAGCCGAGTGAGCAGACCGGGAACACCTGACCAGGGAGGACGAAGGTGAACGAGCACGAGAACCACCGCAAGAGGCACTCCGAGGCCACCCCGCCCTCGAAGGCCCCGGGTGAGAGCGGCGATCGCGAGGCCCGCGAGCAGGCGGAGGAGGCGGTCATGCCCGGCGGCAAGGACGGGGAGGCCGGTGACGCCCTCACCCCGAACACCGACGCGCAGCGCCGTACGGCCCGCGACGACCACCGGCACTGAGAGGGACGGCCGGGGCCGGGTCAGCCGCGGCGTCGCAGGCAGGGTCAGAGGGGCCGGAGCCGCCGTGAGAAGGCGGCGCGCAGCAGGATCCGGAACGTGAGCCAGGCGCCGCGGGCCGACCACCGCAGGCCCCATGCCATCGCCCGCGTCATGGCACGCCGGGCGATGGCGCGGGGTGTCATACGCCGGATCAGCCGCCGGCGTCTTCTCCTCCCGCGCCGGCTCCGCCCCGGGAGGACCTTCATCACGTCCTCCGGCCTGCCACGAGACGGTAGACCGCCAGAAGGATGAGGGCGCCGACGATCGCGGCGATCCAGGTGGACAGCTGGAAGAACCCGTCGATGGACTCGACGTGGAAGATCACCTTGCCGAGCCATCCTCCGAGGAGGGCGCCGGCGATGCCGATCAGGATCGTGATGACGCAGCCGCCCGGGTCCCGCCCCGGCATGATGGCCTTCGCGATGATCCCTGCGAGCAGGCCCAGGACGATCCAGCCGATGATGCCCATGAGGTGCCCCTTTTGCAACGATTCGGACTGTGTGGTCCTTATGCGCCGTCCCACGGATTCCAAACCCCGAATCCACGGGCAGCCGGAGGACGACCCCGGAAGGCGGCCGGGCGCGCGGTGGGGGTGGCTCAGGCGTGGGCGAGGCAGTGTGTGAGCTCGTCGAGTTCGTAGAAGTAGCTGCCCGTGGCCACTGGCCTGCAGGAGGGCTTGAAGGCCGTCTCCTTCTCGTTGTAGAGCATGCGCACCAGGTAGGTGGCCCGCCGGCCTTCGGCAGGCGTGTTCGCGAACAGGTCCCACTGGATGTTCGCCGCCATCGGCGAGACCTCGGCCCCGCGCCACGGGTTGTTCCCGTAGGCGTACGGCTGCCCGGGCTCGGCGGGCTCCGTGCTGCCGGGCAGGCCCATCAGCGCGGCGAGCGGCTCGATCTCCTCGGCATGGGTGAAGCGCAGCACCGCGCCGTTGCCGTTGGTGCCCGCGGCCTTGGCCTGGGCCTGGGCGAGGAGGTCGTCGAGGAGGACGCCGGCCATCTTGTAGGTGATCGTGCGTCCGCTGAATCCGGGGCCCTTCTGGTAGAACTCCTCCGCGTCGTCGAGGTAGGCCAACCACTGGGCGTCGCGGCGGGTCAGGAACGGGGTCAAGTCCACGTCCGGCGCTTCCACGGCCAGGTCGGGCGCGGCGCTGTGGAGCTGGTGGAGCGAACGGGCGAACGAGATCTGCGCCTCGGCGGACAGCGCCGACACGAAGTCCTGCCGGAACAGGCGCGCGGCCACGCGCTGTGCCGCTTCGGCCGTGCGGGGGTCACCGTCGATCCCCGTGAGGACCGTGGCCAGCTGCGGATCGCTCTTCACGTACGCCTGGTAGTCGGCGTTCTGCGGCTGCTTGTGGAAGTACAGCAGGTTCTTGTCGGTGACCGGCGCCTTGATCAAACCCGCCAACGCCGGATCCCCGGCCGTCAGACCACCCGTGAAGGCGTCGGCGCTCGCCACCGCGCGCGGCACCCCCGACGTCTCCACTGTGATGGACTCGTGCCGGGCGGCGATGCCCGCGACCAGGCCGGGAAGCCGCTGCTCCAGGCGCAGCGCGGTCTGCCGGTGTTCCTCGGCGCCACGGGCGGAGAGGTTGCCGTAGCCGAGTGCGGAGGCAGCGTCCAGCAGTGACCGCACCTGCGGTCCCAACCGCGTGCCGAGGCCGGTGAGGGCACCCTGGTCCTGCGCCCGGTGGAGGACGGCGAGCACGGCGTCGCCGTCGCCGCTGTCCGTCATGGCGCGGGAGCCGTGGCGGGCGACGGTCTCGGTGAAGACCGGCACGAAGCCGTTCGGGGCGTTCTCGTAGCGGCCGGGCCTGCCCTGCGGGGCGTACGGGGTCTTCGTCCCGTAGACGTCGCCCCCGGCTTGTGAGGTACCGGCCCGCTCCCCGGCGGAGGCGGTACCCGTGGTGAACAGCACGCCGGCGGCGAGGGAGACGGCCATGGCGGCGGACAAGGGGGCGGTGCGCTTCACAGCGGCCCTTCGGTTTCGGGTGGGGTCGGGCTACCGACCGGTAGCTGCGGTCTGTCGCAAGGTGCCGCGACCACACGAATCCCTTCCGACATTGTCCCATGGCCAGGGTTGAGGGCCACTGAACAGCCGTCGCGTCGGGGATCCGGGCCGTCAGGGTGGGGGCGGCTGCGACCGGCGGGCACCGGGCGAGGCCGGTGCCCGGCCGGCGGCGGTCAGCCGGGTTGGGGGTAGCCGAAGAGGGCGTCGTAGCCGGGCGGGAGCTGGAGCAGGACCTCGCGGGTGAGGACGTCGCCCGCCGCGGCGGCCGCGGTGGACAGGACCGCCCCGATGTCCCACAGGGCCGTCTCCTCGGTGGCGCCCTCGATCCAGGCCGCCGTCGCCTGGACGAACCGCTCCGGGGAGAGCGGCTCGGCGGCCTGCAGCGGGTTGAGGAGGATCAGGGCGTAGGTCTCGGGGAGCCGGGCGGCCAGCTCGGCCCGTACCGTGCCGACCAGGTGCGCGCCCAGTAGGGCCAGGACGACGCGGGCCGCGCGGTCGGCTTCCTCGACGGTTTCGTACTCGCCGCGTTCCCGGACATGGGCCAGGAACGACTCCCTGCGCATCGACATCGACGTCACCTCCGAGAACGAGGGGGTGAAGGGGATCAAGGGGCGGAGGGCGGGTGCCGGAGGGGGAACGGTGCTCCCCGCCCTCCGCAGCTCCTGGCCCGGAGCTCGGCCGGAGATCCCGCGAAGCCTCCGGTCGGTTCAGGCAGGAACTGTCCATGCGCTTCAACGTGTCCCTGTTGTAACATGTCATCGAAACGATGACAAGCAGGGCGTCATCTGAGGGATGACGAGGCAGACGGAGGTGCCATGCCTGAGGCAGACCCGCCCACCACACCGGTGTCCTTCCATGCCGCCGCCGCGGCACTGGAGGCGATCAGCCGGTCCGTGAAGGACGCGCAGGAGGCCCCACCGGGAGCATCCGCGCCTTCGCCGCGGCCTGCCGGTGACCGTGGCCCGCACCCGGCCCTGACCGCTCTGCTGATGCTCCGCGAGGTCCGCGAGCAGCTCGCCGGCTGGGAGAGCGTCCTGATCGAGACGGCCCGCGGCCAGGGCGCCAGCTGGGCCGAGCTGGCGGGCCCCCTCGGTGTCGCCAGCCGCCAGGCCGCCGAACGCCGCTACCTGCGACTGCGCCCCGGCGCCGCCGGGAGCACCGGCGAGCAGCGGGTCCAGGCCACCCGCGACTCGCGTGCCGCCGACCGCACCGTCACCGCCTGGGCCCGCGACAACGCCGCCGACCTCCGGCGCCTCGCCGGCCAGGTCACCTCGCTCACCGGCCTTCCCGCCAGCGCGGAGGGCGCGATCGGCGACCTGAACCTGGCCCTCGCCGACAACGACGCCGCCCGGCTCGTCGGACCCCTCACCGCGACCCGGGACCATCTGCCCCGGGACTCCGGTCTCACGGACCGCATCGACGCCATGACCCGCCGCACCGAGCAGCTCCGCAAGGACAGCAACGACCAGCGCAACTCCTGATCCGCCACGGAGCGACCAAGCCACAGCGCACGCACGCACGCCGGCGGCAGGCAACGGCCAGCCCCGGTCCCAGTCCACATCGTTCATGACGTTCCCACAGAAAGAGACCTCAATGGGCAGCAATGTCGAGACGCTCGAATTCCAGGCGGAGACCCGCCAGTTGCTCCGGCTGGTGATCCACTCGATCTACTCGAACAAGGACATCTTCCTGCGCGAGCTGATCTCGAACGCCTCCGACGCCCTGGACAAGCTGCGGCTGGAATCGCTGACCGACTCCGGCCTCACCGGGATCGACACCAGCGACCTGCACATCTCGCTGGAAATCGACGCGGACGCCCGCACCTTGACCGTCCGTGACAACGGGATCGGCATGACCCGGGACGACCTGGTGGACCTGATCGGCACGATCGCCAAGTCGGGCACCGCCGCCCTGCTGGAGAAGATCAAGGAGTCCAAGGACGCCGCGACCGCCGAGAGCCTGATCGGCCAGTTCGGCGTGGGCTTCTACTCGGCGTTCATGGTCGCCGACAAGGTCACCTTGCGCACCCGGCGGGCCGGCACCGACTCCGGCACCCAGTGGGAGTCCGACGGCGAGGGCACCTACGCCGTCCAGACGGTCGACGGCCTGCCCGTGGGCACCTCGGTCACCCTGCACCTCAAGCCCGCCGACAGCGAGGACGGACTCGCCGACTACCTGTCCGAGTCGAAGATCCGGCAGATCGTCAAGCGGTACTCGGACTTCATCCGCTGGCCGATCCGGATGGCCGCCGAACACACCGGCACCGAGGGCGAAACCGCCCGCGAGACCGACACGCTCAACTCGATGAAGGCGCTGTGGGCCCGGCCGCGCACCGAAGTGACCGAGGACGAGTACAACGAGTTCTACCAGCAGATCAGCCACGACTGGCTGCCCCCGGCCGAGACCGTCCACATGCGCGCCGAAGGCACCTTCGAGTACGAGGCACTGCTCTTCGTCCCCTCGCAGGCACCGTTCGACCTGTTCTCCCGCGACACGAAGCCCGGCGTGCAGCTGTACGTCAAGCGGGTGTTCATCATGGACGACTGCGAAGCGCTCATGCCCAACTACCTGCGCTTCGTCAAGGGTGTCGTCGACGCCCACGACCTGTCGCTGAACGTCTCCCGCGAGATCCTCCAGCACGACCGCCAGATCCGCGGCGTGCGCCGGCGCCTGGTCAAGAAGGTCCTCGGCGCGCTCAAGGACATGCAGTCGAAGGACGCCGAGCGCTACGCGAAGGTGTGGGCCCAGTTCGGCCGGGCGCTGAAGGAGGGCCTGGTCGAGGACACGGACAACACCGAGACCCTGCTTCAGCTGGTGTCGGCGGCCTCCACGCACGACCCCGACAAGACCACCACCCTGCGCGAGTACGTCGAGCGCATGAAGGACGGCCAGGACACCATCTACTACCTGACCGGCGAGAGCCGCGCCACGGTGGAGAACTCCCCGCACATGGAGGCCTTCGCCGCCAAGGGCTACGAGGTCCTGATCCTCACCGACCCCATCGACGAGGTGTGGGTCGACCAGGTCCCCGCCTTCGACGGCCACCGCCTGCAGTCCATCGCCAAGGGCCAGGTCGACCTCGATGAATCCGCCGACGGGGAGAAGGAGAGCGACGCCGAAAAGGCGCGGCGCGAGCAGGACTTCGCCGCCCTGCTGCCCTGGCTGACCTCCACCCTGTCCGAACAGGTCAAGCAGGTCCGCCTGTCCTCACGCCTGACCACCTCGGCGGCCTGCATCGTCGGCGACGCCCACGACGTGACACCCACCCTGGAGAAGATGTACCGGGCGATGGGCCAGCAGATGCCCACCGTCAAGAGGATCCTCGAACTCAACCCGGCACACCCGCTGGTCACCTCCCTGCGGGCGGCACACGAGGCGGACGCCGCCGACCCCGCACTCGCGGAGATCGCCGAGCTGATCTACGGCAGCGCGCTGCTCGCCGAAGGGGGCGACCTGCCCGACCCGGCCCGTTTCTCCCGGCTGCTCACCGACCGCCTGGCCCATGGGCTGGGCAACTGACCGGATGCGGCTGTCCGTTCGGTCGTCACTGAGGTGATGCGGACCGGACCGGACGGGGCTCGCGGTTCCGTCCCGGTGGATCCTCAGGGCACGAGGACGCGGCGCCGCCGTCGTGCCGCCGCCAGTTCCGCGGCGGCACGGCGGGCGGCTGCCGCGTGGTGGGGGGAGTTCCATGCCAGCGCGACGCGTTCGGCGCGCGCGTACGCGTCGGCCGCCGCCCCCTCCTCACCGAGCAGGCGGTACAGGTCCCCCAGCGGGTGGGCGAGCGGCCTGGTGGCGTAGGCCGCGCCCGCCGCGCCCCCGAACTGGTCCCGGAGCGGCAGCAGATGCCCGGCCAGCAGACGGGCCGTGGCGGTGTCCCCGTGCAGGACGGCCAGTTCGCTGCGGTAGTCCAGTTCGACGCCGTAGAGGTGGTCGGTCACCGGCCGGGCGGGGAAGCGGATCTCTCGCGCCTCGTCCAGCCTCCCCTGGCGGGCCAGGAGGAGGGCGTGGGCCACGGCCACCGGCGCGCCGACCGCCTCGTGCACCTCGCGGACGCTGCGCTCGATGTCCGCCGTCCGCCCCTGGGTGAACCGGATCGTCCACAGACCCAGCGTGCGCGGGCCGTTGGCGTGGTGCGCCCCCACCCGGCGGAACAGCTCGTCGGCCTGGGCGTAGCGTTCCTCGGCCTCCGAGAACCGCCCCTCGACGGCGGCGAGCATGGCCCGGGTGGTCGCGTTGATGCCGCGTGCCCAGAGCATGCCGTAGCGGTCGGCGAGGTGCAGCCCCTCCCCCGTGTGCCGGCGGACGCCCGCCGGGTCGTTGCGGGTGGCGGCCGTCATGGCGTCGAGGTGCTCGCACACCCACCGGTACGCGGGCAGGTCGTGCTCGGCCGCCAGCAGGCGCAGCCGGGCGACGAGGGGGTCCCGCGCCTCGGCCTGCCGTTCGTGCGGCAGCAGTCTGGCGGAGGTCATCAGGGCGGAGGCC
>NZ_JZWV01000389.1 GCF_000966975.1 Streptomyces katrae
GCGGAGGCCAGCAGCCGGGGCTCCCCGGCGGCGTCCGCCAGCGCCAGCTGCGCGTCGGCCGCCTCCCGGGCGCGCGCGGCGTCCTCACCGGCCACCGCGTCCGCCAGCACCTGCAGGACCCTGGCCCGGGTGGCCCCGTCCAGCGCGCGGTCCCCGGCGAGCCGTTCCAGCCGGGCGAGGGCCGTCCGGTCGAAGAGCCCTTCCAGTCTGCTGCGCCAGGGCGAGGGCTCGGTCCACGCCCCGTAGACCGCTGCGGCCAGGTCGTCGCGGTTGGCCCGTACCGCCAGGTCCACGGCCCGCTGCCGGGTGTGGCGGGCGGCGTCGGTGGCGCCGGCCCGGACCTGGGCGCCGAGCAGGCGCACCAGCAGGGCGATGCTCGCGTCGGGATCCGCGTACGGGTCGGCGGTGGCCGCCGCGTGTACGTCGAGTGCCTGCGCGAGCAGTCCGACGGCCACGTCGTGCGCGTAACGCCGTTCGGCCAGTTCGGCAGCGCGCAGGGCGTAGTCCACGGCGAGCGGGGCGTTCCCCGGCCGGCCGGAACGGGCGAAGTGGTGCGCCAGCGCCGCAAGGTCGTCGGGGCGGTGGCGGCGCAGGACCGCGGCGACGCGGTCGTGCAGCCGGGCGCGGCGCACGCCGGTCAGATCGGTGTACACCGTGTCGCGTACGAGGGCGTGCACGAAACCGACCCGGCCGGGGCCCGGCTCGGTGAGCAGGTCGGCGGCGAGCGCCGCGTCGAGCCCTGCCAGGACCGTCTCCTCGTCCGCGTCGGCCGCCTCCACCAGCAGCGCCGCGTCCGTGTCCGCGCCCATGACGGCCACCAGGCGCAGGGCGGTGAGCGCGGCGTCGGGGAGCAGGGCCAGCCGCCGGCGCAGGACGTCCCGGACGCCCTGCGGGACCTCGGACAGGGCGACCAGGGCGCCTTCGCTGTCCAGGAGCCGGGCGCTCTCCCACACGTAGAAGGGGTTGCCGCCGGTGCGCGCGGCGATCGCGGCCACGGTGTCCGGGGAGACGGGACCGCGGCAGACCTCGGCGACGACGGTGGCGACGGCTTCGGCCGGCAGTCCGCCCAGGGAGATCCGGTGCGGGGGGCGCGGGGCGAGCTGGGCGAGGGTCTTCGCCAGCCGGTCGCCGACCTCCGCCGGGCGGTAGCAGGCGACGGTGAGGAGCGGCACGCCGGTGACCGCGGCGGCCGCCTCCAGCAGCGCCAGCGTCTCCCCGTCGGCCCGGTGCAGGTCCTCCAGGAGCACGGCTAGCGGTCGGCGGGCGGCCGCGGCGGAGAGCCAGGCGGCGAACGCCCGGTGCATGCGGAAGCGGCCGGCCGTGGCTTCGTCCCGGGTGGCGGCGGGTGCCGCGTCGGGCTCGTGCAGCAGGACGGCCAGTTCGGCCGGCGCGGCGGGGGGTGTCCGGCGGGCGAGTGCGCCGAGCGCCTCTACCCAGGCCCAGGCGGGAGGCGCCCCTTCGTATTCGGGGCAGCGCCCGACCACCACGGTCCAGTCGTCACCGGCCAGCCGGCCGGCGAACCGGGCGAGGAAGGCCGACTTGCCGGCCCCCGCCTCGCCGGTGACCAGCACCAGTCCTCCGCCCGCCCGCGCGGCGCGCGCGGCCGCCTCGGCTCCGCGCAGTTCCTCCGCCCGCCTCCGCCCGCCCGAGGAACGGCCGCGCCGCCTCGGCGCCGGCCGTCCCCGGCTGCGTCGTCCGTACGGCGGCGCCCCCTGCGTCCGAGGCGGCACGGACGGCGGTGGCCCCGCACGAGGCGGGCAGAGCCTCGGAGGCGTCGGGGCCGGGTGACGTCTCGGCGCGCAGGACGTCCAGGCGCTGCTCCAGGAGGGCCTGCTCGACACCGGTGAGGACGGGGGACGGATCGCAGCCCAGCTCCTCCCGCAGTACGGCCCTGGCGCGGCGCAGCGCGGCCAGCGCGTCCGCCTGGCGCCCGCAGGCCCAGTGGGCGAGCGCGAGCAGCCGCCATCCCTCCTCGCGCAGCGGCTGCGCCTCCACCAGGACGGCGGCCGCCCGTGCCGCCTCGGCAGGGGACCCGGTGCGCAGATCGGCCGCGACGGCGAGCTCGCGGGCGTCCGCCAACAGGGCGGTCAGCCGGGCCGCTTCGGGTGCGGCCCACGACTCGTCGGCGTGTTCCTGGAACGCCGGTCCCCGCCACCAGGACAGGGCCTCGGCCAGCAGCTCCCGGGACCGTGCGGCGGAGGCCCGCCGGGCCTGCTCCAGGAGCGCTTCGAAGTGCCAGGCGTCGACGGCCTCGTCCGGGAGCCGGAGGGCGTATCCCGGCGGGCAGGTGACGAGCACGCCGGCGGGGGTGCGCGGCGGCCGCTCCGGTTCCAGGACGCGGCGCAGCCTGGACACGTAGGCGTGCAGGGACACGGTGGCCTTCGCGGGCGGGGTGCCCCGCCACAGGTCCTCGGCGAGCCGGTCGACCGAGACCGCACGGCCCCGGGCGGCGAGCAGCCCGGCGAGCAAGGCACGCTGGCGCGGGGCTCCCAGGGGGACCGGCACCCCTTCCGTCTCGGCTTCCAAAGGGCCCAGCACTCGTATGCGCAACACGTCGGCGAATCTACCGGAGACGACCGGGACGATCATTGGACGAGGGATAAACGTACCTGTTCAGAGGTGCTTTGGGGGCCGGAACGGCGGCAGCGTCGGCGGTGCCGTTCGCGCGCGGCCGTCACGGTGTCGC
>NZ_JZWV01000396.1 GCF_000966975.1 Streptomyces katrae
GGAACGGGCGAAGGGCGGGGCGGGGAGGGGCTCCGCGCAGCGGCACAACGACGTGCGCGTGCTGGACGGGGGCGAGGCGTGGCCCCCGCTCGGAGTGCTGCCCGTACCGCCGGCGGCGCAACCGCGGGAGATCGGCCAACTCCGCCCCGGAGAGGCGCTCTTACTCCACACCGACGGCGCCGAGGACGCCCGTGACCGGCACGGGCGCTTCTTCCCGCTGGCCGCCTTCCTCACGGCGCAGCAGACGCTCACGCCCGCGCGGCTGGTCGCGGGCGTGCACGCCGCCCTCCTGCGCCACACCGGCGGGCGCCTGGCCGACGACGTCGCCCTGCTGGCACTGCGCAACGACCGCCCCTGACCGGCACGACGACGACGGCCGCGACGACGACGGCCCGGACAGCGACGACGGCCCGGACGGCGACCACGGCTGCGATCGGCACAACGGCCGCGAGGGCGCGACCGGTTCGGCCGGACCTCCCGGGCCGGGGGGAGTGGAACGACCCGGGCCGGTCCGGCTCGACCGGCGCTGCCGCCCCGCACCGGGCCGGTGGACGGACCCGGTGCGGAACCGGCTCGGCTCGGGCGGGGGGCCCGGCGACCAACCGGGCGGCCCCCGCGGAGCCGTGTGGTGCGCCGCCCGCCCGCCATGGAGTGTCGGGCAGACAGCAGGGCGGACGGCGCGTTCGCCGGGTCGTCGCACTGTACGAGGGGGAGCCGACGACCGGGCGGCCTCCTTGGCGAGGCTCTTAAGTGAAGCGCGGCGAGGCCCCTTCGCGGCAGGGTGCGTATCGCATTTATGCGCGTTCTTGTTTCACACCCCGTGTGAATTGGCCGCACCCCACCCCGCGCGCACCCCCGAGCCACTAGCCTGAAGCCGACGAGCCCTTGGAGGGGCCCATGCAGCCCAACGCCCTGCTCGACGCCCTCCTCGCCGAGGCGGGAATGTCCCACGCCGGACTCGCGGCGCACGTCAACCAGGCGGGCCGGTCCCGCGGGCTCGCGCTGCGCTACGAACACACCGCGGTCTCCCGCTGGCTGAAGGGGCAGCGCCCCCGCGGCCAGGTGCCCGACCTGATCTGCGAGGTGCTGGGCGGACGCCTGCACCGTCCCGTCGGCCTCGACGACATCGGGCTCGGCATCCCCGGCCGGCAGACGGCGCACGCCACCCGGCTCAGCGGCTTCGTGGACCGGGCCACCGCCCTGTGGCGCTCCGACGAGCTGGGCCGGCCCGCCCAGCTCACCGCGCCGGCCGTCACCGGGACCCCCGCCGTGATCCCGGTGTGGGAGTGGGAGAACCCGCCCGAGGACGCCGACGTGTCCCGCTCGGGCACACTGCGGATCGGCCCCGAGCACATCGAGATCCTGCGGGCCGCCCGGTCCCACTACGAGCTGATGTACCGCCGGGCGGGCGGGATGGCCACCCGGGCCCGGATCGTCCGCTTCCTCGGCAGCGAGACCGCCCCGATGCTGCGCGGCAGTTACCCCGACGACGTCGGCCGGCAGCTGCACCGTGCCACCGGGTCCCTGGTGGCGGTCGCCGGCATCTGCGCCTACGACTCGGACGCGCACGGACTCGCCCAGCGTTACTTCCACCAGGCCCTGCGCCTGGCGAAGGCCAGCGGGGACCGGGGGCTCGGGGCGTACGTGATCGCCCTGCTGGTCAACCAGTCCCTGCACCTGCGGGACTTCCGCCAGGCCGTGGCCTTCGCCGAGGCCGCGCTGCGCGCCGCGGGCAGCCAGACCACCCCGGCGCTGGCCGCCGACCTGTACGCGATGCAGGCCAAGGCCTACGCCCAGCTCGGGGACACCGCGGCCGCCCTGGCCTGCATCCGCCGGGCGGAGACGGCCGCCGAGCGGATCCGGCCCGGCAGCGAGCCGGCCGAGACGGGCTACGTCCAGCCCGGGCTGGTCAACGTACAGGTGGCCGAGGCGTTGCTCAGCCTGGGGGACCTGGACGGCGCGCACGAGCAGGCCGCCGAGGCCGTCGGCACCCCGGCGCACGACCGGGGGCGGGTGCACCGGCTGGCCATGCTGTGCGAGATCCAGCTGCGCCAGGGGGAAGCGGACCGGGCGGTGGCCTCGGCGGCCGAAATGGCCGAACGGGCCAAGGGGATGGAGTCGCTGAGGCTGCGGGACCGGCTGCGGGTGGTCCGGGAAGCCCTGCTGAGCTCCGGCTGCGCGGGAGCGGAGGAGACCGCCGGCCTCATCGACGGGGCGCTGCGCGTTCCCCTGTGACCGTCCCAGCTGCTGCCATGTTGCCACCTACGAAGCGGAAGGCGGCAGAACCGTGCAGTGGACGAACCTCAGTGAGCAGACCGTGTACAAGAACCGCTGGTTCGACGTGAACCTCGCGGACGTGGAACTCCCCGACGGACGGCACCTGGACCACTTCGTCATCCGGCTGCGGCCGGTGGCCGTGGCCACGGCCGTCAACGAGGCGGACGAGGTGCTGCTGCTGTGGCGGCACCGGTTCATCACCGACAGCTGGGGCTGGGAGCTGCCCGCCGGAGTGGTCGAGGACGGGGAGACCGTGGAGGCGGCGGCAGCCCGGGAGATGGAGGAGGAGTCGGGCTGGCGGCCCGGCCCGCTCCACCACCTGATGACCGTCGAACCCTCCAACGGGCTGACGGACGCCCGCCACCACCTCTACTGGGCGGACGGGGCCACCCACATCGGCGAACCGGAGGACGGCTTCGAGTCCTCGCGCCGCGAATGGGTGCCGCTGAAGCTCGTCCCCGACATGATCGGGCGCGGGGAGATCCCGGCCGCCAACATGGCGGCCGGGCTGCTCCTGCTGCACCACCTCCGGCTGCGCTAGGCCGGCTCCGGAACAGACGGCCTAGCCGTCCCCCCGCGCGCCGGCGCCCGCGCGTGCCGCTTCCCGCCCGGCGCCCCCCGGGGCGGGAACCGGCACGGACGCGCCGGCCGGTGCGGGGGCCGGCCACCGCCGGGCCGCCGCCTTCTGGACCCGCCGGCCCAGGTTCTGCATCGGCATCTCGACCAGCCGGTACATCAGGTGGCCGACGGTCAGCACCGCCACGAGGAACAGTCCCGTCCAGGCGATCCGGCCGAGCGTCGAGGACGGCAGCGGCGGCACCCCCACCAGGCGGCGGAGGGCGTGCGCCAGCGGGATGTGCACCAGGTACACGGAGAAGCTGATCGCGCCGAGCCAGGTCAGCACGCGAGGGAAGGGCAGCCGCCGGAGCAGGAAGCCGAGTCCGAACACGGCCCAGGCGGCCAGGTAGGCCGCCGACCAGGACAGCCAGCCGGAGGTCCAGGTGTGGTCCTGGAAGCCGTCGTGGTTGTAGAGCCATCCCACCAGCACACCCGAGACCACCACGAAACCGCAGGCGAGCAGGGACGGGACGCGGCCGCGCGAGGAGTGCTGCGCCCGGTGGACGGCCGTTCCGGCGAACATGGTCGCGAAGATCGTCCACGTCTCGTACCAGGGGGCCCGGCTGTTCAGCGAGATCAGCACCAGCCCCAGACCGGCCAGCAGCAGGGCGCCCGCCCGGGTCGGCCCGGGCCGGCCGCTGAGCACCCCGGCGAAGCCGGCGAGCACGACCGGGACGACGACCAGCAGGGCGACCCGTACCGACTGGGGGTCCGGCGTCAGGAGCTTCTCGCCGACGGCCGTGCCGACCGCGAGGGCGAGGGCGGCGCAGCCGGCCGCGATGGGGGCGCTGTGCCGGTGCAGGCCGCGGGTGAACAGGGCGGTGACGAAGAAGTAGAAGACCATCTCGTAGCAGAGCGTCCAGGTGACGTTCATGCCGTTGGTCACGCCGAGCACGTCCTGGAGCAGCAGGCCGTTGGTGATCAGCGAGGCCAGGTCGTCGCCGGTCTTCAGGATGCGGACCGAGCCGTCGCCGACCGGCAGCACCAGGAGCGCGGCCACGATGGTGACGATCAGCGCGGGGTGGATCCGGAAGAAGCGCCCGATCCAGAACGCCTGGACGTCGCCCCGGCGTTCGAGCGAGGCGGGGATGATGTAGCCGCTGACTATGAAGAACAGCATCACCCCGAAGATGCCGAGGTCGAAGTTCCGTCCCACGACGTTCCCGGACGGCAGCATCCGCAGGATGCCGAAGTGGTGCAGGGCCACGACCAGGGCGGCGATGCCGCGCAGCGCGTCGAGCCAGCCCAGCCGGGAGGCGGCCGGTCCCGACGGAGGCGCGGAAGTGGAAGGGGCGTCGGCGGACGGGGGCCGCGCCGTTGCGGTCTTCGTGCTCTTCACCGGAAGGACCCTAGCCGCACCTCGGCCGTCGCGAGGACGGCCGAGGTGCTTCTCACACCATATTCACGGCGTCTCAGCCGTACGGGTAGAAACCCGAGCCCGTCTTGCGGCCCAGGCGGCCCGCGTCGACCATCCGCTGGAGCAGCGGGGGAGCGGCGTACAGCGGCTCCTTGTACTCGGCATACATCGAGTCGGCGATCGAGGCGATGGTGTCCAGGCCGATCAGGTCGGACAGCTTCAGCGGACCCATCGGGTGGGCGCAGCCCAGCTCCATGCCGTTGTCGATGTCCTCGCGGCTGGCGATGCCCGACTCGAACATCCGGATCGCGGACAGGAGGTAGGGGACGAGCAGGGCGTTGACCACGAACCCGGACCGGTCCTGGGCGCGGACGGCGTGCTTGCCCAGTACGTCCCGCACCAGGGCCTCGGACCGCTTGACGGTCTCCTCACCGGTCGTCAGGGCCGGGATCAGCTCCACGAGCTTCTGCACGGGCGCCGGGTTGAAGAAGTGGATGCCGATGACCTGGTCGGGCCGCGAGGTCGCGACGGCCAGCTTGACCAGCGGGATCGAGGAGGTGTTGGAGGCGAGGATCGCGTCGGGTCGGGTGATCACCTGGTCGAGGACCTGGAAGATCTCCGTCTTGACCTGCTCGTTCTCCACGACGGCCTCGATGACGAGGTCGCGGTCGGCGAACTCGCCGAGGTCGGTGGTGAAGGTGAGGCGGGCCAGGGTGGCGTCCCGCTCCTCCTCGCTGATCTTGCCGCGTTCGGCGGCCTTGGTCAGCGAGTTGTGCAGCCGGGTGCGCCCGATCTCCAGGGCCTCCCCGGTGGTCTCGGCGACCTTCACCTCAAGACCGCTGCGGGCGCACACCTCCGCGATGCCCGCGCCCATCTGGCCACAGCCCACCACGCCGACCCTGGTGATGTCGGTCGGGAGGGTAGAGAGGTCCGTCACATCGTGCCTTTCGCTGCTCATCCATCGCGGGTCCCCCGGAGTTCGGCAGTGGTAACTGCACCCCGGCGCCCGCCACGCCCCCCGACGTTACTCCCGTCCTTGCCGCCGGCGGCGGGCCGGGGCGGGCATGCTGGGCGTTCGTGGAGCGTTGTCACGGAGAGGAACGGAGTCGTCACATGACGTACATCGGACGGCGGGGGCTGCTGGCGGGAGCGGCGGGGGTGCTGGCCGCGGCGGCGGGCGCGGGCCCGGCGGAGGCGGCCTCCGGGCCCGCGCGGGTACAGGGACGAGGAGGAGGGGGCCGGGCGGCGGCCCGGGAGTTCCGGGGGATGTGGATCGCGACCGTACAGAACGTGGACTGGCCCTCCGTATCGGGCCTCGCCGCCCGGGAGCAGCGCGCCGAGCTGACCGCCCTCCTGGACACCGCCGTCCGGCGCCGGCTGAACGCGGTGGTCCTCCAGGTCCGGCCGGCCGCGGACTCCTTCTGGCCGTCCGCGCGCGAGCCCTGGTCGCAGTGGCTGACCGGGACGCAGGGCAAGGACCCGGGCTGGGACCCGCTGGGCACGGCGGTCGCCGAGGCGCACGCGCGCGGCCTGGAGCTGCACGCCTGGTTCAACCCGTACCGGGTGGCCAACCACACCGACCCGTCCCGGCTGTCGGCCGCCCACCCGGCCCGCCGCAATCCCGACTGGGTCGTCCCCTACGGCGGCAAGCTCTACTACAACCCCGGGCTGCCGCAGGTGCGGGCCTTCGTGCAGGAGGCGATGCTGGAAGCCGTCTCCCGCTACCCGGTGGACGGGGTGCACTGGGACGACTACTTCTACCCGTACCCGGTGGAGGGGGAGTACTTCGACGACGACGACGCCTACGCGGAGTACGGCGCCTCCTTCGGCTCCCGCGCCGCCTGGCGCCGGCACAACACCGACACCCTGGTCTACGAGATGGCGCAGCGGCTGCGCCAGATCCGCCCGGCGGCGCGGTTCGGCGTCAGCCCCTTCGCGGTGTGGCGCAACCGGGACACCGACCCGCTCGGCTCGCCGACCCGGGCGGGCGTGCAGACGTACGACGACCTGTACGCGGACACCCGCAGGTGGGTCACCGAGGGCTGGATCGACTACATCGTGCCGCAGGCCTACTGGCAGATCGGCCACCCGCAGGCCGACTACGCGGCGATCGTGCCCTGGTGGGCGCGGACGGTCGCGGGCACGGGCGTGGACCTCTACGTGGGGGAGGCGCTGTACCGCTGCGACGCGAACAGCTCCACGGCCGCCTGGCGGGATCCGGCGGAGCTGTCCCGGCACCTGACCTTCGCCAAGAAGTACGCGGAGGTCCGCGGCCACGTGTACTTCTCGGCGAAGCACGTGGCCGCGGACCCCAACGGTGCCATGTCCAGGGTCGTCGCCGACCACTACCAGGCGGTGGCGGCGCCCCGCTGATCTGGTTTCAGTGCCAGGTGGTGGACGTGCCCTCGGGCCTGTCCGGGTGCCGTACCACGCAGTCGGGGCCGGGGGACATCACGGCGTCGTGTCCGTCCGGGAAGTGCACCCGGTACGGGGGGGCGCCGTTCTCGCCCAGCACCTCGACGATCTCGCCCACCCTGTCGTGCTGGCCCACGATCCTGCCGTGCTGCACCAGCTGGTCGCCCTCGGTCGCTCGCATCTGCTGACCTCCCTCGGAACAGGTCCGATCCGGTGCCAGTAGTTTAGGCCGATCCGGGGCTATTTGACCCGTTGGGTCACGGTGATGCAGACCAGGACCGCCCCGGCGGCCAGCGGGGTCGCCGGGGAGAGCCGCTCGCCCAGCAGCGCCACCGACCAGACCAGGGTCAGCAGCGGCTGGGCGAGCTGGAGCTGGCTGGCGCGCGGGGCGCCGATCGCGGCCATGCCGCGGTACCAGACGTAGAGCCCGAGGAAGGTCGAGCCGGCCGCCGCCCACAGCAGGCCGGCCGCTCCGTGCCAGGTCAGGTGGACCGGCTCGGCCGCGAGCCCGGCCGCGGAGCCGGCCAGCGCGAGCGGCAGGCACAGCACCAGGGCCCAGCCGATCACCTGCCAGCCCGGCATCAGCCGGGCCAGGCGTCCGCCCTCGGTGTAGCCGGCGGCGCAGACCAGGAGCGCCCCGAAGAGGTAGGCGTCCCCGGCGGAGGGGGCGCCGCCGCTCTGGGCCAGGGTGAAGCCGAGCACCACCAGGGCCCCGGCGACGGCAGCCGCCCAGAAGGCCCGCGGGGGCCGGGTGCCGGTGCGCAGCGCCGACAGGGCGGCGGTGGTCAGCGGGAGCAGGCCCACCACCACGGCGGCGTGCGAGGTGGTGGAGGTCCGCAGGGCGAGCGTGGTCAGCAGCGGGAAGCCCACGACCACCCCGCCGGCGACGACGGCCAGCCCGGCCCAGTGCTCACGGGCCGGCAGCGGGACCCGCCCGGCGAGCAGGAAGCCGCCCGCGATGACGGCGGCCAGGGCGCTGCGCAGGGCCACGAGCGACCAGGGGCCGAAGCTCTCCAGACCCCAGGCGGTGGCGGGGAAGGTCAGCGAGAAGGCGACCACCCCGAGGAGGGCCAGGGCGGTGCCGCTGCGGCTTCCTCCCGCGTGGACCGCGCTGCGGCCCCCGACCTGGACCGCTATCGGAGACGGGCGAGTAGCGCTATTCTGTGCTGTCATGTACGAGCGTAGCAGTGTGGCGGAACTGGCGGAATCCCTCCGATCCGAGCTCGACCGCTACCCGGCAGGTGGAAAGCTCCCGTCGAGCCGGGCCCTGGTCGAGCGCTACCGCGTCAGCCCCGTCACCGTCTCCAGGGCCCTGGCGCAGCTCGCGGCCGAGGGGCTCGTGACCACCCGGCCGGGCGCGGGTGCGTACCGCGCCCACCCCCGTGTCTCCGGCCTCACGCGCGGGGACACCTCCTGGCAGGAGGTGTCCCTCAGCGCCGAGGGTGCCGGGGAGGTGGTCCCGCGCTCCGTGGACGCCTCGGGCCTGCTGTCCTCGCTGGCCGCCACCCCGCCCGGCGTCATCGAGCTCAACGGCGGTTACCTCCACCCCTCGCTCCAGCCCGAGCGGGCCATGGCCGCCGCCCTGGCCCGGGCCGGGCGCCGCCCCGGGGCCTGGGGGCGGCCCCCGCTGGAAGGGCTGCCCGAGTTGCGCGACTGGTTCGCCCGGGAGATCGGGGGCGCGGTCGGGGCGCTGGGCGCGGCCGACGTGATGATCACCGCCGGCGGGCAGAGCGCCCTGACCACCGCCCTGCGGGCACTGGCCCCGCCGGGCGCTCCCGTCCTCGTGGAGTCGCCCACCTACCCCGGGCTGCTGGCCATCGCCCGCGCCTCGGGCTGCCGCCCCGTGCCCGTCCCGGTGGACGCCGACGGGGTCCGGCCCGAGCTGCTGGCCGCCGCCTTCGAGGCCACCGGCGCACGGGTCTTCGTCTGCCAGCCGCTGTTCCAGAACCCGACCGGGGCCGTGCTCGGAGCCGAACGGCGGCCCGAGGTGCTGCGGATCGCCCGGGCCGCCGGGGCCTTCGTGATCGAGGACGACTACGCCCGCAACCTCGCCCACGAGGACGCCGGACCGCTGCCCGCCACCCTGGCCGCCGAGGACGCCGACGGCATCGTCGTCCACGTGCGCTCCCTGACCAAGGCCACCTCGCCCAGCCTGCGCGTCGGCGCGCTCGCCGCCCGGGGCCCGGTACTGGACCGGCTGCGCGCCATCCAGGTGGTGGACAGCTTCTTCGTGCCCCGCCCCCTCCAGGAGGCCGCCCTTCCAGGAGGCCGCCCTCGAACTGGTCGGCGCGCCCGCCTGGCCGCGCCACCTGAGGGCCGTCGCCGCCGAGCTGCGCCACCGCCGCGACGTGCTCGCCGGGGCCCTGCGCAGGGAGCTGCCCGGGGCGGAGGTGCCGTACCTGCCGCGGGGCAGCTACCAGTTGTGGGTGCGCCCGGCCGGCGGGGGGAGCGACGCCGATTTCGCGGCCGCGGCCCTGCGCGCCGGGGTCGCGGTCGCGCCCGGCCGCCCGTACTTCTGCGCCGAGCCGCCGGCCGCGTACGTCCGGATGAGCTTCGCCGGGGTCTCCGGCCCGGGGGAGCTGGTGGAGGCCGTCCAGCGCCTGCGCGCCGGGCTGCACCGGCCCTGACCTGCTGCGGGGCGGTGGTTAAACCCCGTTGAAGGGGCGGCGGTGCGCACCTACCCTGCCGTCCATGACCGAGATTGTGATCACCTCCCTCGCCGGCCGTCCCGAACTGGCCTCCCGGCTGTGGGACATGGAGGACTCCTGGCCGCGGTTCTCCCAGCACGACTCCGTGGCCTGGCTGCTCTACCCGCGCCTGGTCGCCGAGTTCCCGGAGTACGTGTTCATCGCCACCGACGGCGACGAGGTGGTGGCCCGCGCCTTCAGCGTGCCCTTCGCGCTGCACTCCGCCGAGCGCGGCGGGCAGCTGCCCGCCCAGGGCTGGGACCGGGTCCTGATGTGGGCCTTCTCCGACCAGCGGCGCGGGATCGAGCCCGACACGGTCAGCGCCCTGGAGATATCGGTGGCCGCCGGCCGCCAGGGGCAGGGGCTCTCGGGGCGGATGCTGGCCGCCATGCGCGAGGGCGCCCGGGCCGCCGGGTTCACGGAGGTCGTGGCCCCGGTCCGGCCCAGCGGGAAGCCCGCCGAGCCGCAGACGCCGATGTCGGAGTACGCGTACCGCACCCGCGAGGACGGCCTCCCCTACGACCCCTGGCTGCGGGTCCACATCCGGGCCGGGGCCGTCATCGACTCGGTGGCCCCGCTGTCGATGACCGTCACCGGCTCCCTCGCCCAGTGGCGGGAGTGGACCGGGCTGCCCTTCGACGAGGCCGGGCAGGTCCGCGTACCTGGCGCGCTGAGCCTCGTCCACTGCGAACCGGAGCACGACTACGCCGTCTACGTGGAGCCCAACGTCTGGGTCCGCCACCCGCTGGAGCCCGCACCCGGCGCCTGACCGGAAAACACCCCGGGCGGCCCGCGAGCCGCCCTAGGGTGCCCCCATGATCGAGATTCGTGACGCGGGCGCGGCCGACGGGGACGCGCTCGGGGAGATCCACGCCGCCGCCTGGGGGGCCGCGTACGGCCCCTTCTTCACCCCGGAGTTCGCCGCCGCGGGCATCGCCGACCGGCGCACCCGCTGGCACGGCCGGGCCGCCTACGGCCCGGGGACCGTCCTGCTGGCCCTCGCCGGCGGACGGCCCCTGGCCCTGTCCTGGTACCGCGCCTCGGATGCCCGCCCGCCGGGCGCCGCCGAGATCCTCAGCTTCTACGCCCACCCCGACGGCTGGGGCACGGGCGTCTCCGCCGCCCTGATGACGGGCACGCTGGCCCGGCTGCGCACGGACGGTTTCACCACCGCGCACCTGTGGACCCTGCGCGACACGCCCCGTTCCCGCCGCTTCTACGCCAAGTCCGGCTTCGCCGAGACAGGCGCTTCGCGCCCCTGCGACTTCGGCGACGGCCGCCCCCTTGAACAGGTCGAATACGAGCGCGACTGTGGAGATGACGGACCCCGGGAACTCTTTGCATAAAACTGCATAGGTACGTATAGTCATGCCATCGAGGAGGAGGGTCCGATGGTGGTACGTGTAGCGGTGGCCGGAGCGAGCGGATACGCGGGCGGTGAGGTCCTGCGCCTGCTGCTCTCCCACCCCGAGGTGGAGATCGGCGCGCTGACCGGCCACTCCAACGCCGGACAGCTCCTCGGCGGCCTCCAGCCGCACCTGGTGCCCCTCGCCGGCCGGACCCTGGAGCCGACCACGGCCGAGGCCCTCGCCGGTCACGACGTCGTCTTCCTCGCGCTGCCGCACGGGCAGTCCGCCGCCGTCGCCGCCGAACTCGGTGACGAGGTCCTCGTCGTCGACATGGGCGCCGACCACCGGCTCAAGGACTCCGCCGACTGGGACAGGTTCTACGGCGCCCCGCACGCCGGGACCTGGCCCTACGGCCTCCCCGAGCTCCCCGGCGCCCGCGCCGCCCTCGCCGGCACCAAGCGCATCGCCGTCCCCGGCTGCTTCCCCACCGCCGTCTCGCTCGCGCTCTACCCCGCCTACCAGGCGCGGCTCGCCGAGCCCGAGGCCGTGGTCGTCGCCGCCACCGGCACCTCCGGCGCCGGCAAGGCCCTCAAGCCGCACCTGCTCGGCTCCGAGGTCATGGGCACCGCGACCCCCTACGGCGTCGGCGGCGTCCACCGCCACACCCCCGAGATGGTGCAGAACCTCTCCCCCCTCGCAGGGGAGCGGGTCTCCGTCTCCTTCACCCCCCACCTCGTGCCCATGCCGCGCGGCATCCTCGCCACCTGCTCGGCCAAGGCCCGCCCCGGCACCACCGCGGAGTCGCTGCGCGCCGCCTACGAGAAGGCCTACGCGGACGAGACCTTCGTCCAGCTGCTCCCCGAGGGCGTCTGGCCCACCACCAAATCGGTGTACGGCTCCAACTCCGTCCACCTCCAGGTCGCCTACGACGAGTCCGCCCAGCGGATCATCGCCATCAGCGCGATCGACAACCTGACCAAGGGCACCGCCGGCGGCGCGGTGCAGAGCATGAACATCGCCCTCGGGCTTCCCGAGGCGACGGGACTTTCCACGATCGGAGTCGCACCGTGAGCGTCACGGCAGCACAGGGATTCACGGCGGCGGGCATCGCCGCCGGGATCAAGGCGAACGGCAACCCCGACCTGGCCCTCGTGGTCAACAACGGGCCGCGACTGGCCGCCGCCGGCGTCTTCACCTCCAACCGGGTCAAGGCCGCACCGGTCCGCTGGTCCGAGCAGGTCCTGCGCGGCGGCACGGTCAGCGCCGTCGTCCTCAACTCCGGCGGCGCCAACGCCTGCACCGGCCCCAAGGGCTTCCAGGACACCCATGCCACCGCCGAGAAGGTCGCCTCCGTCCTGGGCGGCGAGCACAACGCGGGCGAGATCGCCGTCGCCTCCACCGGCCTGATCGGTGTCCTGCTGCCGATG
>NZ_JZWV01000397.1 GCF_000966975.1 Streptomyces katrae
CTGCTGCCCGGCGTCGAGACGGCCGCGGCGGCCCTGTCCGCCGACGGCGGCGAGGCCGCGGCCATCGCCATCAAGACCACCGACACCGTGCACAAGACGGCCACCGCCGGCCAGGACGGCTGGACCGTCGGCGGCATGGCCAAGGGCGCGGGCATGCTCGCCCCGGGCCTGGCCACCATGCTGGTCGTCCTCACCACCGACGCCGACCTGGACAGCGCCACCCTCGACAAGGCGCTGCGCGACGCCACCCGCACCACCTTCGACCGGGTGGACTCCGACGGCTGCATGTCCACCAACGACACGGTGCTGCTGCTCGCCTCCGGCGCCTCCGGGCAGGTCCCGGCGTACGAGGACTTCGCCGCCGCCGTCCGCGCCGTCTGCGACGACCTGGCCCGCCAGCTCATCGGCGACGCCGAGGGCGCCAGCAAGGACATCCGCATCGAGGTCGTCGGCGCGGCCAGCGAGGAGGACGCGGTCGAGGTCGGCCGGTCCATCGCCCGCAACAACCTGCTCAAGTGCGCCATCCACGGCGAGGACCCCAACTGGGGCCGGGTGCTCTCCGCCATCGGCACCACGAAGGCCGCCTTCGACCCCGACCGCCTGAACGTCGCCATCAACGGCGTCTGGGTCTGCAGGAACGGCTCCGTCGGCGAGGACCGCGACCTGGTCTCCATGAAGGACCGCGAGGTGCACATCACCGCGGACCTGTCCACCGGCACCGAGTCGGCGGTCATCTGGGCCAACGACCTGACGGCCGAGTACGTCCACGAGAACAGCGCGTACTCCTCATGAGCGCCGCGAGGAAGCACACCGCGCTGCCCAAGGCACAGATCCTCATCGAGGCCCTGCCCTGGCTCACCCGCCACAACGGCAAGATCGTCGTCATCAAGTTCGGCGGCAACGCCATGATCGACGAGGACCTGAAGGCGGCCTTCGCCCAGGACGTGGTCTTCCTGCGCCAGGCCGGCCTGAGGCCCGTCGTGGTCCACGGCGGCGGCCCGCAGATCAAGGCCCAGCTCGCCAAGGAAGGCCTCGTCAGCGAGTTCAAGGCGGGCCTGCGCGTCACCACGCCCGAGGCGATGGACATCGTCCGGATGGTGCTGGCCGGGCAGGTCCAGCGGGAACTGGTCGGGCTGCTCAACCAGCACGGTCCGCTCGCCGTCGGCATGACCGGCGAGGACGCCCACACCATCACCGCCACCCAGCACAAGCCGGAGATCGAGGGCGAGCTCGTCGACATCGGCCGGGTCGGGGAGATCACCTCCATCGACACCGGGGCGATCGAGGCCCTCCTCGCGGACGGCCGGATCCCGGTCATCTCCTCCATCGCCCGCAGCGCCGACGACGGCCACGTCTACAACATCAACGCGGACACCGCGGCGGCCGCCCTGGCCGCCGCCCTGGGCGCCGAGACGCTGATGGTCCTCACCGACGTCGAGGGCCTCTACGCGGACTGGCCCAACAGCGACGAGGTCATCAGCCGGCTCACCGTCAGCGAGCTGGAGAAGCTGCTGCCCGAGCTGTCCAGCGGCATGGTGCCCAAGATGGAGGGCTGCCTGCACGCCGTGCGCGGCGGCGTCCCGACGGCCCGCGTCCTCGACGGACGCGTCCCGCACTCCATCCTGCTGGAGATCTTCACCGACCAGGGCATCGGCACCATGGTCCTGCCCGACCCGCAGCCCGGGGCGGACCAGCCCGGGACGGACCGGCCCGACGCACCGCAAGGGGGAGCACAGTGACGCACAACGAGGAATACGCCGCCCGCTGGCAGGGCGCGCTCACCGACAACTACGGCACCCCGGCGGTGGCCCTCGTACGCGGTGAGGGCGCGCAGGTCTGGGACGCGGACGGCAAGCAGTACACCGACTACGTCGGCGGCATCGCGGTCAACGCCCTCGGCCACGCCCACCCGGCGATCGTCGAGGCCGTCACCACCCAGGTGAAGACCCTGGGGCACGTCTCCAACCTCTTCGCCTCCGAGCCGGTCATCGCCCTCGGCGAGCGGCTGCTGCAGCTGTTCGGCCGCGAGGGCCGGGTCTTCTTCTGCAACTCCGGTACGGAGGCGGTCGAGGCCGTCTTCAAGATCGGTCGGCTCACGGGGCGCACCCACATGGTCGCCACCGACGGCGGCTTCCACGGCCGGACCATGGGCGCCCTCGCGCTGACCGGCCAGCCGAAGAAGCAGACCCCCTTCCTGCCGCTGCCCGGTGAGGTCACCCACGTCCCCTACGGAGACGCCGAGGCCCTGCGGGCCGCCGTCACCGAGGAGACCGCGCTCGTCCTCATCGAGCCGATCCAGGGCGAGAACGGCGTGGTCGTCCCGCCCGCCGGCTACCTGGCGGCCGCCCGTGAGATCACCCGGGCCACCGGTACCCTGCTCGCCCTCGACGAGGTCCAGACCGGCATCGGCCGCTGCGGCACCTGGTTCGAGTACCAGCAGCACGAGGGCGTCGAGCCCGACCTGGTCACCCTCGCCAAGGGCCTGGGCGGCGGCCTGCCCATCGGCGCCGTGGCCGCCTTCGGCCCGACCGCCGGGCTGCTCCAGCCGGGCCAGCACGGCACCACCTTCGGCGGCAACCCGGTGGCCTGCGCCGCCGGTCTCGCGGTGATCGACACCATCGCCGCCGACGGACTGCTCGACCGGGTCAAGGCCCGCGGCGAGCGGCTGCGCTCCGGAATCGAAGCCTCCGGTCACGGGCTGGTCTCCCACGTCCGCGGCTCGGGCCTGTTGCTGGGTATCGTGCTGACGGAGCCCCTCGCGCCGAAGGTGCAGCTGGCGGCTCAGCAGGCCGGATTCCTGGTCAACGCGCCCGCCCCCGACGTCGTACGGCTGATGCCCCCGTTCGTCATCACCGAGGCGGAGGTGGACGCGTTCGTCCGGGCACTTCCCGGCATCCTCGACGAAGCGGGACGATCCGGAGAATGAGACGACGATGAGCCAGGCGCAGGAACACGAGCAGAACGGCGGCCCCTCCGTTCCGCAGACCCGCACCGCCCGCCACCGCCGGATCGTGGACATCCTCAACCGGCAGCCGGTCCGCTCCCAGAGCCAGCTGGCCAAGCTGCTCGCCGACGACGGGCTGCTCGCCAACGACGGGCTGAGCGTCACCCAGGCGACGCTCTCCCGCGACCTCGACGAGCTGGGCGCGGTGAAGATCCGCAACACCGGCGGCGAGCTGATCTACGCGGTCCCCAGCGAGGGCGGCTTCCGCACCCCGCAGGCCCCGCTCGGCGAGTCGGCGAAGGAGGAGCGCATGCGGCGCCTCTCCGGCGAGCTGCTGATCTCGGCGGAGGCCTCCGCGAACCTCGTGGTCCTGCGCACCCCGCCGGGGGCGGCGCAGTTCCTCGCCTCGGCCATCGACCAGGCCGAACTGCACGCCGTCCTCGGCACCATCGCCGGTGACGACACCCTGATGCTCATCAGCCGCGACCCCTCCGGCGGTCAGGCCCTCGCCGACCACATGCTCCGCCTGGCGCAGAAGGAAGGCTAGGCACCTCCTGGTACCGGCTAGTACCGGGTCACGGAGAGCGGCCCGTCCTCGGTACCGATGGCGATGTGCGGGGCGCGGCGCGGGTTCGCCCAGCGCAGCAGCTCGCGCATCGCCCCCTCCGGCACGGAGACGCAGCCAGCCGTGGCGCCCCTGCCGTCGACGTGCAGGAAGATGCCCGCGCCCCGGCCGCGCACCGGCCGCTCGTAGTTGAAGCCGACGACCAGCGCGTGCGCGTACTGCCGCTCGTACGCCACCAGATGCTCGGACTCGCCGGGGGCGCAGTCGGCGGGCAGCGGCTCCGTCCAGCGGTTGTAGGCGGTGGAGGCGTTGTCCTGGCACCACCACGAACGGTCCGTCACCCGCCGGTAGGCGTACTGCGTCCCGGCCGGCGCCCGCGCGATGCCGAAGGCGTAGGGGAGGTCGTACAGGCCCGTCGGGGTGGTGTTCGTGCCCTGGGTCCGGGTCGCCCCCTCGGTCAGCCCGTTCGCGCCGAACCGGGCGGGCGCGCGCCCGGCCTCGTACCAGCGGCCCGCGCGCCGGTCCCACCAGGTCAGCAGGCCCGTGGTGGACCCGGGCGCGGGTGCGACGGCGATGATCAGCTGGCTGCCGCCGCCGGTGTCGGCGAGCCGTTCGGGCAGCGGGGCGGGGCCGTGCGGCCACAGTCCGGCGAGGACCAGCGACCCGGCGACGAGAGCGTTGCGCAGCAGCACACGGCCGACGGTACGGCCCGGAGGGGCCGTGAGCGGCGCAGGCAGACCGCCGGCACCCGATCGGACGACCCGTCCGTGCCCTCCAGGGCCGGCGGCGCCCCCTTTCGGCGGCACCGCACGCCTTCCCGGCGGCGCCCGCCGGCCCCACGCCCGCCGGCCCCGCGCCCACGGGCGCCGTGCCTGCGGGGTGGCGGTGCCGCGGGGCGGTCCGTGGGCGTGAGGGGGTGGCCGACGGGGTGCGGCCGGGGGCGGGCGGTGTGGTCAGGGGGGTCAACCGCGGAGCGGGCGGCTCCAGGGCGAGTGGTTCAGCCGCAGCTCGTCGGCGCCCAGCAGCCGCGCCGCCCGTGCCAGCAGTTCGCCCAGCTCCGCGCGGGCCGCCTCTCCCTCGTCCAGGGTGGCGAGCCAGTTCCAGCCGGCCACCCGCTCCCGTGCGCGGCAGCGCGTACCGGGGTCCGGGTCGTCCAACAGGGCCACCGCAGCCCGGAGTTCGGCGCTTCCGCCCCGGCCGTGCAGCAGGGCCGGTCAGGTCGGCCAGCGCGGCGGAGTCCAGCCGCCCGGCACCCGGGAGCAGCTGCAGCGCGGCCTCGCGGGCCGCCGACGCCGAGGAGTCCTCCAGCAGGGCCAGCAGCACGGGGGCCTCCACGCGGGCCCCCAGCCGGCGCAGCCCCGCCAGGGCCGCGGCCCGCACCGGGCCCCCGGGGTGCTCCAGCAGGGCGCGCAGCAGCGGGACGTCCTCCTGCCCGGCCACCTCGGTGAAGCCGGTCACCGCGTACCGGCTCACCCGCCCGGGATCCGTGACCAGCGCACGGTAGTGCGCGTACGGGTCGCCCCCGGCCTGGCGCAGCAGCCAGCGGGCGCAGGCGCGTACGGACCCGGCCCGGTCGGCGAGGTACCGGCCGGCCTCCTCCGCCCGCCCGGCCCGGCGCAGGGCGGTGACCCCGGCGGCCCGCACCGCCGGGAAGCGCGAGCCGAGCAGGGCGTCGACCGCCCCCTCGTCCGGTCCGCCGGCCGCCAGGGCCGCCAGGGCGGCGTCGGTCCACATCCGGCCGGTCACCGGATCGTGCTCGGCGGCGGCCCGCCGGGCGAGCTCCCGCGCGCCGTACCGCCCGCAGGCGAGGGACACCCCGGCGCCGAAGCGGCGCGTCGGCCGGTCGGCGCTGCCCGTCAGGCGCTCCAGCATGCCCTCGCGCTGCGCGAGGGTCAGCGAGTTCCAGCTCCAGGTCGTCGAGGGCAGCCCGGGGCGCCACCACGCGGCGAGGGAGGAGTACCGGCCGCTGAGCGCGGCCTCCAGCTGCTCCACCGCCCAGTCGCCGTGCTCCCGTTCGCCCAGCCGCAGGGTGAGCGGGGTGAGCGCCGTCAGCAGGCGGGCGGGGTCGTCGGCCACCGGCCGGTTCAGCGCCCGGCGGGCCCGGTCCCGGGTTCGGACGGGGTGGTGGGCCAGTACCCGGCCCAGGACCCTGCGGGCGCGCTCGCGCACCTGCGGGACCCAGTCGGCGCACCGGATCAGGACGAGCTGGACCGGCGGGTTGCGCCACGCGGCGAGCGCCGACGCGCGGACCCGCCCGTCGGGGGTGGCACAGCCGGGCCTCCAGCCGGTCGACGGACACCCCCCGGAACCGCTGGAGGCGGCGCACCTCCCGGTCGAAGGCGATCCAGGCCTCCGGCCCGTTCCCGACGAGCCGGCCGGCCACCGACGCGGTGTTCCCGTGCACCAGCTCCCGGGCCACGCCCCGCCCCCAGGCCGCGTCCTCGGCCGCGCTCCACATATGCCCTCCCCGGCTGGAATCCGTCCCTGATGGTAGGCGGCGGCTCGTGGGCCCGCCCGCGATATACGGCCTGGTCAGCACGGTGGGGGAGGGAGTCGATTGACGAAACATACGGAGCAATGCATAGTTATGCTTGTTCTTGCCGTGGACCGCCGCGCGTCGCGACCCCGCCTGAATCGTTTGACGCTGTACCCGGACGGCCTCCCCGCAACCTCCGCGGCGGGGAGGCCGTTCACTTCCACCTCATGAGGAGCAGTAGCTGTGAGCAGCAACAACGGTGACGTCCGGCTCTGGGGCGGCCGGTTCGCCGACGGCCCTTCGGAGGCCCTCGCGAAGCTGTCCGCGTCGGTCCACTTCGACTGGCGCCTGGCGCCCTACGACATCGCCGGCTCCCGCGCCCACGCCCGCGTGCTCGCCAAGGCGGGCCTGCTCACGGCCGAGGAGCTCGACCGCATGATCGCGGGCCTCGACCGGCTGGAGGCCGACGTGGCCGACGGCTCCTTCGTGGGCACCGTCGCCGACGAGGACGTGCACACCGCCCTGGAGCGGGGCCTGCTGGAGCGGCTCGGCCCCGACCTCGGCGGCAAGCTGCGGGCCGGGCGCTCGCGCAACGACCAGGTGGCCACCCTCTTCCGGATGTACCTGCG
>NZ_JZWV01000398.1 GCF_000966975.1 Streptomyces katrae
CTTCCGGATGTACCTGCGCGACCACGCGCGGATCATCGGCGGCCTGGTCGCCGACCTCCAGGACGCCCTGGTCGGCCTGGCCGAGGCGCACCCGGACGTGGCGATGCCGGGCCGCACCCACCTCCAGCACGCCCAGCCCGTCCTCTTCGCCCACCACGTCCTCGCGCACGTGCAGTCCCTGTCCCGGGACGCCGAGCGGCTGCGGCAGTGGGACACCCGCACGGCCGTCTCCCCGTACGGCTCGGGCGCCCTGGCCGGCTCCTCCCTCGGCCTGGACCCGGAGGCGGTCGCCGCGGACCTGGGCTTCGAGCGCGGCTCGGTGGGCAACTCGATCGACGGCACCGCCTCGCGCGACTTCGTCGCCGAGTTCGCGTTCGTCACCGCGATGATCGGGATCAACCTCTCCCGGATCGCCGAGGAGATCATCCTGTGGAACACGAAGGAGTTCTCCTTCGTCACCCTCCACGACGCCTTCTCCACCGGCTCCTCGATCATGCCGCAGAAGAAGAACCCGGACATCGCGGAGCTGGCGCGCGGCAAGTCGGGCCGCCTCATCGGCAACCTGACGGGCCTGCTGGCCACGCTCAAGGCGCTGCCGCTGGCCTACAACCGCGACCTCCAGGAGGACAAGGAGCCCGTCTTCGACTCCTGCGACACCCTGGAGGTGCTGCTGCCCGCGTTCACCGGGATGATGGCCACCCTCACGGTCAACCGGGAGCGCATGGAGGAACTGGCCCCGGCCGGCTTCTCCCTGGCGACCGACATCGCGGAGTGGCTGGTCAAGCAGGGCGTGCCCTTCCGTGTGGCGCACGAGGTGGCCGGCGAGTGCGTCAAGGTCTGCGAGGCCGAGGGCATCGAGCTCGACGAGCTCACCGACGCCCAGTTCGCGAAGATCTCGGAGCACCTGACCCCCGAGGTCCGCACCGTCCTCAACGTCCCCGGCGCCCTGGCCTCCCGCAACGGCCGCGGCGGCACCGCCCCCTCGGCGGTGGCGGTCCAGCTCACCGAGCTGAAGGCCGACCTGGTCATCCAGCACGCCTGGGCGACGCACAAGCAGTAGCCGCCGAAACGCCCGGAGGGGCGGTACGGACCCGCACGGGCCCGTACCGCCCCTCCGGCGTGTCCGGATGTCAGCAGACGACCCGCGCCGCCCATTGCGCCAGCGCGTCGAAGTCCGGCCGGGTCAGGCCGATGCGTTCGTCCACGTGCATGAGCAGCGCGTGCGCGGGATGGCGCTGGTCGACGTACTCGCGGTCCAGGGCCGTGATGTCGTCGTCGATCCAGGCGAAGGGCCGCGCGCCCGCGTACTCCAGGACGTACTGCGTCTTCCAGAACGTGCCGCGCGGCGCCCGGCCGTGCATCACCGGCCAGTCGATGAACGGCAGCCGCGGCAGGCCGAGCCGCGGGCCTATCCAGTCGTTGGCCTCGTCCTTCCAGGTGGTGGCCCAGACGAGCTCGTACGAGTCCGCCAGTGCGAGCAGCTCGGCCCCGTGGCCGGGGTGGAGCCAGACCCGCAGCGGCCTGCCCTCCGTGAAGCCCGTGGGCCGCATGCGGTGGGTGGTGTAGCCCTCGGGGCGGCGCTGGGCCTTGGCCGCGTACGGGTTCAGGGGGCCGTCGACGTCGATCAGCAGCAGTGGCTTCATGCGCACACACTTCCTTTCCGGCCGCCCTCCGGGCAGCTGCTTTTTCTTTGAATGAGACATGGCTGTCTCATTTGAGGTATGGTTGTCTCATGGCCATGGATCGTGACCAGGTGCTCCGCGACGCGGCGGCCCTGCTCTCCCGCAAATCGACCGCGACGATGGACGAGGTGGCCCGCGCCGCCGGAATCGGCCGGGCGACCCTCCACCGGCACTTCGCCGGGCGCGACGCCCTCGTACGGGCCCTCGAAGACCTCGGCATCCGCTGCTTCGAGCTCGCCTTCGACCGGGCCCGCCTGGACGAGGGCACCGCGGTGGAGGCGCTGCGCCGCCTGGTCGCCGAGACCGAGCCCGACGCGCAGCTGTTGGCCTTCCTCGTCACCGAGAACCAGCTCTTCGAGGGCGACCAGGTCAACGAGGGCTGGGCCCGCCTCGACGCCCGCGTCGGCGAACTCTTCCGGCGCGGCCAGCGGGAGGGCGACATCCGGATCGACCTGAGCGCCGCCTGGCTCACCGAGGCCCTCTACGGCCTCGTCGCCACCTGCGCCTGGGCCGTCATGGACGGCCGGGTCGCGGCCAAGGACTTCCAGTACATGATCACCGAGCTGCTGCTCGGTGGCGCTAAACGGAGTGTGGAGTGATGACCAGAACCGAACAGCTGAACCGGCGGACCGGGGCGGAGGGGAGGAGCCGCGGACGCTGGCTGGCCCTCTCCGTGCTCGTCCTGGCCGTACTGCTGGTCGCGGTCGACGCCACCGTCCTCGGCCTCGCCACCCCCTCCCTCAGCGAGGACCTCAAGCCGTCCGGCACCCAGCTGCTGTGGATCGGCGACATCTACTCCTTCGTCATCGCCGGCCTGCTCGTCTCCATGGGCTCCCTCGGCGACCGCATCGGCCGGAAGAAGCTCCTGCTCCTCGGCGCCACCGCCTTCGGGGCCGTCTCCGTCCTGAACGCCTACGCCAACAGCCCCGAGATGATGATCGTGGCCCGCGCGCTGCTCGGCGTCGCCGGCGCCACCCTGATGCCGTCCACCCTCGCGCTGATCCGCAACATCTTCCACGACCCCAAGGAACGCAGCCTCGCCATCGGCATCTGGGGCGCCACCGCCTCCGCCGGCGCGGCCGTCGGACCGGTCGTCGGCGGGGCCCTGCTCCAGCACTTCTGGTGGGGCTCGGTCTTCCTCATCAACCTGCCCGTGATGGCCGTCCTGGTCATCGTCGGCGTCAAGCTGCTCCCCGAGTCCAAGAACCCGGTCTCCGGCCCCTGGGACCTGCTCAGCGTGGCCCTCTCGCTGGTCGGCGTCATCGGCGTGGTCTACGCCGTCAAGGAAGTCGCCACCCACGGCCTGACCTGGGGCGTCGCCGCCGCCGCAGGCATCGGCGCGGGCTGCCTGTACGCCTTCGTGCGCCGCCAGTACACCCTGGCCTCGCCGCTGCTCGACATGCGGCTCTTCAGGCACCGCGGCTTCTCCGGCGCGGTCCTCGCCGACCTGCTGACCGTCTTCGGCCTCTCCGGCCTGGTCTTCTTCCTCTCCCAGTTCCTCCAGCTGGTCCAGGGCCGCGACCCCCTGGAGGCGGGCCTGGCCGAACTGCCCGCCGCCGTCGGCGCGGTCGTCACCGGCCTGGTCGCCGGCCGGTACGCCCGCCGGTACTCGGTGCGGGTCATCGTGGCCGGCGGTCTGGCCGCCATCGGCGTGGCCCTGGCCGCCCTCACCCTGATCCACCCCGACAGCGGCTACCCGCTGCTCGGCGCGGCCCTGCTCGGCGTCGGCCTCGGCGCCGGCTTCTCCTTCACCGTCACCGCCGACGTGATCCTCTCCAGCGTGCCCAAGGAGCAGGCCGGCTCGGCCTCGGCCGTCTCCGAGACCGCCTACGAGCTGGGCGCCGCCCTCGGCATCGCCCTCCTCGGCTCCATCGTCACCGGCGTCTACCAGGGCTTCACCGCCCCGGCGTCGGTCCCCGCCCCGGTGGCCGACGCGGCCCACGAGTCGCTCGGCGGAGCCGTCGAAGCCGCCCGGGTCCTGGACCCGCAGACCGCCCAGACCATGGTCGGCGCGGCCCAGGAGGCCTTCGTGGACGGACTGCGGGTCGCCTCCGGCGTCGGCGCGGCCGTCCTGCTCGCCACCGCGGTGGCTGCCTGGTTCCTGCTGAAGGGGCAGGAGCTCCAGGACGGCGTCGAGCACTGACGCGGCGCCAGGGGGTGGTGTCCCGTGCGCAGTTGACAGCCCGTCGGGGCGCGGGACACCATCCCGGCGATGGAGATCACCGACCTGACCCCCGCCGAACGCCGCATATGGGAGGCCTTCCCGCGCGGCGAAGGCGTCGACTTCCGCGAGAGCCCCGACGAGGACGCCTCGGGCGGTCACGACTGGGGGCCGGAGCGGACCGTACGGGCCGACGTGCTCGCCGCCCTCCTGCTGAGCGGCCCTTCCCCCGCGGGACAGGTCGCCGAGCTCAACGTCAGGGGCGCCCGGATCACCGGCAAGCTGAACCTCAAGTACGCCGTCGTCGACCACCCGATCCGGCTGCGCAGTTGCTGGTTCGAGCGCAAACCCCAGCTCTACGGGGCCCGGCTGCGCGCCCTGGTCCTGAACGACTCGACGCTGCCCGGACTCACCGCCTCCACCGTCACCGTCGACATCGACCTGAGGCTGTCCTGCTGCCGCGTCACCGGGCCCGTCCGGCTCGCCGGGGCCCGGATAGCCGGCGGCCTCTTCCTGCGCCGGGCGGTCATCGGCACCCCGGCCACCGGCGAGGAGGCCCCCCAGGAGACCCCGGAGCCGCCGCTCCAGATCAACCACGCCGACATCGGCACCGACATCATCGCCATGGAACTCACCGTCCACGGCCAGACCCGCATGAACGGCACCACCGTCGCCGGTCAGATCAACCTCGACCACGCCCGTCTGAACGCCCCGGGCGGGATAGCCCTGCACGCCGAGACCCTGTCCGTCGGAACCGACCTGCGGGCCAGCCGTCTCGAAGCCGACGGGATGGTCAACCTCACCGGCGCCCGTATACCGGGCCAGGCCTACTTCTCCCGCGCCCGGCTGAGCGCCCCCGGCGAGACCGCCCTGCGCGCCTCCAGCTGCACGATCGGCGAGCTGTGGCTGCGCGAGTGCCCGCGCATCGACGGCATCGTCAACCTGCGCCGCAGCCAGCTGGACATGCTCTACGCAGAACCGGACACCTGGCCGCCCGTGGTCCGCACCGACGGGCTCACCTACCGGGTGCTGCACCCGCACCTGCCCGCGGAGGAACGGCTGCCGCTGCTGGAGCGGGAGGAGTCCGGCTACCTCCCGTACGTCTACGAGCAGCTCGCCGCCGCCTACCGCACCGTCGGCGACGAGAGCGCCGCCCGCGACGTCCAGCTCGCCAAGCTGCGCCGCCACCGCCGCACCCAGCCGCACCACACGCGCCTGTGGGGCCTCCTGCAGGACGTCACCGTCGGCTACGGCTTCCGGCCGCTGCGCGCGGCGGGCTGGCTCCTGCTGCTGGTCCTGACCGGCTGGATCGCGTACGGGCTGCACCACCCGAGGCCGCTGAAGCCGGGGGAGGCCCCCGACTTCAATCCGGTCTTCTACACGATCGACCTGCTGCTGCCGATCATCGGATTCGGCCAGGAGGAGGCCTTCGCGCCGAGCGGCTGGTACCAGTGGCTGTCGTACCTGCTGATCGTGACCGGCTGGATCCTCGCCACCACGACGGCGGCGGGCGTCAGCCGGTCACTGCAGCGCCAGTAGCGCCTGCGGGAAGGGGGCTCAGGCCGCCTTCGCCTTGGTCGCGTACATGTCCACGTACTCCTGGCCCGACAGGCGCATGACCTCGGCCATCACCGAGTCGGTGACGGCGCGCAGCACGTAGCGGTCGCGGTCCATGCCCTCGTAGCGGGAGAACTCCATCGGCTCGCCGAAGCGGATGGTGACCCGGCCCGGGCGGGGCATGCCCTTGCCGCCGGGCTGGAGCTTGTCCGTGCCGATCACCGCGAACGGGATCACCGGGGCGCCCGTCATCAGGGTGAGGCGGGCGATGCCGGTGCGGCCGCGGTAGAGCCGGCCGTCGGGGGAGCGGGTGCCCTCGGGGTAGATCCCGAAGATCTTGCCCTCCTCCAGGATCCTGCGGCCCGTCATCAGCGCGGCGACGCCGCCGTTCGCCCCGTCCCGGTCCACCGGGATCATGCCGGAGCCGGTGAAGAACCAGGCCATCAGCCGGCCCTTGAGGCCCTTGCCCGTCACGTACTCGTCCTTGCCGATGAAGTGGACCGTGCGGTCGCACACCATCGGCAGGATCATCGAGTCGATGAAGGTCAGGTGATTGCCCGCCAGGATCACGGGGCCGGTGCCCGGAATGTTCTCCAGCCCCTCCACCCTGGTGCGGAACATCAGGCGGATGACCGATCCAGCAGTGGCCTTGATGAGCGCGGTACGGAACAACGTGAGCCCTCCGGCATCGAAAAGCGGTTTTCGCACCACACGGCGGTAGTGCAGGTGAGGACGATACTCGCGGGTCACCCCTGATCGCACATCGGGTTCACGAGGTGGATACGCAGTGTTGACGTGTGTTTCCGCCATGTTCCGCGCGATCCCATCCGTCAGTCATCCCCCTTGCCTACCATCGGCTCGCCGATTTCCAAAAGAGGCCGAGCGATTACCGATCATTTCCGAACAAGGAGTGGCCCTGATGATGCCAGGTGGGACAGCCCGGCGCACCGTCCTGGGAGCCGCGGTCCTCGCGGCCGGAACCGGAATCGGCACGCTCGCCACGGGCACCGCCTCCGCGAGCGAGGCCGGGCACGGCGAGGGCGGCTACCGCGACCTCCCCGTCCCCCTGGTCATCGGCCACCGGGGCTCCAGCGGCTACCGCCCCGAGCACACCCTGGGCTCCTACCAACTCGCCCTCGACCTCGGCGCCGACGTCATCGAACAGGACCTCGTCCCCACCAAGGACGGCCACCTGGTCTGCCGCCACGAGAACGAGATCGGCGGCACCACCGACGTCGCCGACCACCCCGAGTTCACCGGCCGGCGCACCACCAAGACCGTCGACGGGGTCTCCGTCACCGGCTGGTTCACCGAGGACTTCACCCTCGCCGAGCTGCGCACCCTGCGTGCCAAGGAGCGCATTCCGGCCATTCGTCAGCGCAACACCCTCTACGACGGCCGCTGGGCCGTCCCCACCTTCGAAGAGGTGCTGCGCTGGGCCGACCGCGAGGGCAAGCGGCGCGGCAAGCGGGTCTGGCTGCACGTGGAGACCAAGCACCCCACCTACTTCCGCGGTCTCGGCCTCGGCCTGGAGGAGCCCCTCTCCGCCCTGCTGCGCCGCTACGGCCGCGACGGACGCAATGCCGCCGTCTTCCTCCAGTCCTTCGAGCCCTCCAGCATCCAGCGGCTCTCCCGCCTGGTGTCCGCCCCGCGCGTGGTGCTGCTCTCCGCCGCGAACACCCGGCCCTGGGACTTCGAGACGGCCAAGGACCCCCGTACCGTCGCCGACCTCGTCACGCCCGAGGGCCTGAAGTGGATCGCCGGCTTCGCCCAGGGCATCGGCCCCACCCTGGACCTCATCGTCCCGCGCACCGCGGACGGCCGGCTCGGGACCCCCACCACCCTGGTGCGCGACGCCCACGCCCGCGGCCTCGTCCTGCACCCCTACACGGCCCGCAACGAGAACACCTTCCTGCCGGCCGAGTACCGCAAGGGCACCGACCCGAACGCCTACGGGGACGCCTTCGGCGCCTTCAAGCGCTACTTCGAGCTGGGCGTCGACGCCATCTTCACCGACAACCCCGACACCGGACTCCTCGCCGCCGAGGCCTTCCGCCCCGGACGCGGCGTCAACCGCTAGGCCCCCGGCCACGTACGGGTGGGCCGGGTCCGGCGGGGAAACCGCCCGGCCCGGCCCCCGCGTCCCGCCCGGCATGGACCTGCGAAGCGAACCCGAACTGATCGAGGAGCTGCGCCCGCTGCTCTCCGCCGAAGCCGCCGCGGAGGCCCCCGCCGCCGGAGTGGACGCCGCCGACCTCGAACAGGCCGTCTGGGTGAGGCTCCTCGAACAGGGCCCGCCCGGCCCCGCACCGGCCGGCCGGGCCCGCTGGCTGAGGCGGGCCGTGCGCGCCGAGGCCCGGCTCGCCCGCCGGCACACGCGGCGCGAGGTCCCGTACGGGGCGGCCCCCGCGGCCACGGCCGACGAACCCGAGGACGCCCTGCTGCACGGGGAGGAGAACCGCGCCCTCCGATCGGCGGTCGCCCGGTTGCCGGGACGCTGCCCCGAACTGATAGCCGCACTTCTGTCGCCCCGGGACCTCACATACCGTGAAATCGCAGGAGAGTTGGGTATCTCACAAGGAAGTTTGGGGCCGGTACGTTCCCGTTGCCTGGGATGTCTGCGCAGAATGCTCGCTGCAGAGGTTGCGGCTCCTGGCCTGTGGGGAAAGGAGCGGTAGACCAGAGAGCCACCAGGTGAGCGGGAGGCATGCGCACATGGGCATGAGCGTGACCATTTCGGCGGCGGCCGCCGAAGACGCCGAGCAGATCTTCAAGCTGCAGTACCTGGCGTTCCAGCGGGAGGCCGAGCTGTACGGCAACTACCTCATCCAGCCGCTCACCCAGTCCCTGGACTCCCTGAAGCAGGAGCTGGCCACGGACACCGTCCTGGTCGCCCGGCTCGGTGACGAGGTGGTCGGCACGGTGCGCGGCAGCGTCGGCGAGGACGGCACCGCCAGCATCGCCAAACTGTGCGTCCACCCCCGCCTCCAGGGCCACGGCCTCGGCGCCCGGCTGCTGCGCGCGGTCGAGGAGGCCCTCGCCGGTCACGGCGGCACCACCCGCTTCCGCCTGCACACCGGTCACAAGAGCGAGTCGAACCTGCGGCTCTACCGCAAGGCCGGCTACGCGAAGGTGGGCAACCGCACCGCCTCCGACGGCGTGCACCTGGTGATCCTGGAGAAGGACGCCGAGGTCCCCGCCGACTACACCGTCAGCGCGTAGTGCCCGGCGGCCCGTTGAAGGGGAACACCCGCTAGCGCTTGGCGCGCAGCCAGAGCATCCCGGTGACCGGAAGGACCACCGGGATGAACAGGTAGCCCATCCCGAAGTCCGACCACACGGTCGCGTCGGGGAAGGCCTCGGGCCGGATCAGCGTCCAGGTACCGACGGCCAGCACGCCCGCGAGCTCGGCGCCGCAGCACACCAGTGCCGCCCGCCGGGCCCGGTCGCCGCCGCGCACGAGCGAGTACGTGATGAACGCGTAGACCAGGGCGGCCGCCGCCGACAGGGAGTACGCCAGCGGCGCCCGGTCGAACTCCGTGGAGATCTGGTAGGCGGAGCGCGAGACCGCGCCGACCACCATGACCCCGTAGAGCCACACCAGCAGCAGCCCCGGCCCGGAGACCAGCCGCTTGCGGGCTTCCGGCGAGGCGGTCGTCGTGTCAGGCACCGGCGGATCCCCAGATGTCGTAGAGGCGCACCTCGAGCACGGCGAGGACGACCGCGCCCGCGGCCACCGTCACCGAGCCCCACTTGGTGCGCTCGGTCAGCGAGAGCAGCCCGGCGGCCGGGACCGCCGCGAAGGCGCCCAGCAGGTAGGCCACGAACAGCACCGTGCCCTGTTCGGGCTTCTCGCCCCGGCCCAGCTGCACCAGGCCGACCACCAGCTGGGCCAGTGCCAGCAGGGTCACCACGGCCATGCCGATGAAGTGCCAGTCCTTGGTCGGCTGGTCCCGCCATACGGCGTGGCCGCACCAGGCGGCGAGGGCGAGGGCGGCCACACCGAGGGCGGCCGTCAGGGCGTCGAGCATGCTGCGAGGGTATTACGGCCCCGGGAGCCGCCCGTGCAGGGGGCGCCGACGGGCCCCCGAGGGTGGCCTTGGCCACAGCCGGCACCCCCGCCCGGCACCGCGCCGGCCGGGTCGCCAGAGCCCCCTCGGCCGTGCCGTGACTGGTCGGGAGCGCTCGCGGGCAACTCGGGACGGAGCGCCGGAGACGACCGTTCCCGTCCGGAATGCGATCGGAATCCGTCTGCTATCCGGACAACATTGATCGGTGAACCGCCATGTCTGCTTTACTGGGGCCCATGACCACGACGAGCAGCCGCACCCTTGCGACCGAGGCGACGATGACGCCCGGTGCTCGTTGTATGTGTCGAATGTGCGCCTTCTGAGGGCCCCTTACCGCGGTCTCGCGCCCCGAAGCGAGACGAGCGAGCCACTCCACCGTCCAGGTCACCGCTGACCCACGGACCGGACCCGCTCCAGCCCCGCGCACGTGTCGACACGCCTCCTTTGTGACGGTTCGACCCGTATCGCGTCCCCAGATGTTTGCCCCGTGCACGGTCCCGCACGCCGTGCACTCGACAGCGACGGAATTCCTGTGATCACCACATCGGGCCTCACGAAGGTCTACCAGTCCCGTGGCCGCGAGGTCACCGCCCTGGACGGCGTCGACCTCCACGTCCGCGAGGGCGAGGTCTACGGAGTCATCGGCCAGAGCGGCGCCGGCAAGTCCTCCCTCATCCGCTGCGTGAACCTGCTGGAACGCCCCACCACCGGCACCGTCACGGTCGACGGCGTGGAGCTCACCGCCCTCGCCGGCCGCGGCCGGCGCGCCGGCAAGGAGCTCCGCGAGGCCCGCAGCCGCATCGGCATGGTCTTCCAGCACTTCAACCTGCTGTCCTCCCGGACCGTCCAGGCCAACATCGAGCTCCCCCTGGAGATCCTCGGCGTGGACCGCCGCGAACGCTCCCGCAAGGCCCTGGAGCTCCTCGACCTCGTCGGCCTCGCCGACAAGGCCAAGGCCTACCCCACCCAGCTCTCCGGCGGACAGAAGCAGCGCGTCGGTATCGCCCGCGCCCTGGCCGGCGACCCCAAGGTGCTCCTCTCCGACGAGGCCACCAGCGCCCTCGACCCCGAGACCACCCGCTCCATCCTCCAGCTCCTGCGCGACCTCAACCGGCAGCTCGGCCTCACCGTCCTGCTCATCACGCACGAGATGGACGTCGTCAAGAGCATCTGCGACTCCGCCGCCCTGATGAAGAAGGGCCGGATCATCGAGTCCGGCACCGTCTCCGAGCTGCTCGCCACCCCCGGCTCCGAGCTCGCCGCCGAACTCTTCCCCGTCAGCGGCACCGCCACCGGCGCGGACCGCACGGTCATCGACGTCACCTTCCACGGCGAGGCCGCCACCCAGCCCGTCATCTCCCAGCTGGCGCGCACCTACAACATCGACATCTCGATCCTCGGAGCCGCGATGGACACCGTCGCCGGCCGCCAGATCGGCCGCATGCGCATCGAGCTGCCCGGCCGCTACGAGGACAACGTGGTCCCCGTCGGCTTCCTGCGCGAGCAGGGCCTCCAGGTCGACGTGGTCGACGGGACGGACGACATCGACGACGAGCTGGCCGAACTGGTCAAGGACGGTGCCAAGTGACCTGGTCCGAAATGCAGCCCCTGCTCACCCAGGGCACCTACGACACCCTCTACATGGTCCTGTGGTCCACCCTGGTGACCGTCCTCGGCGGACTGCCCATCGGCATCCTCCTCGTCCTCACCGACAAGGGCGGCCTCCTGCGGAACCAGCCGCTCAACAAGGCCCTCGGCGTGATCGTGAACATAGGCCGCTCGCTGCCGTTCATCATCCTGCTGATCGCCCTGATCCCGGTCACCACGGCCGTCGTCGGCACCTTCATCGGCCCCACCGCCATGATCGTCCCGCTGGCCATCGGCGCCGTCCCCTTCTTCGCGCGCCTCGTCGAGACGGCCGTCCGCGAGGTCGACCACGGCCTGATCGAGGCCGTCGAGTCCATGGGCGGCGGCATCCCCACCCTCGTCGGCAAGGTCCTCCTCCCGCAGGCCCTGCCCTCCCTGGTCGCCGCCGTCACCACCACCGTCATCACCCTCGTCGGCTACTCCGCCATGGCCGGCGCCGTCGGCGGCGAAGGACTCGGCTCCAAGGCCATCACCTACGGCTTCCAGCGCTTCGAGACCGGCTTCATGGTCGCCACCGTCGTGGTCCTGATCGCCCTCGTCACGGTGATCCAGCTGATCGGCGACGGCGTGGTGCGCGTCCTCGCCCGCCGCGGCCGGACAGCCTGAGCCCGCCCCGGGCCCCTGAGTTTCCCCACCCGAGAAAGCCCGCACTTGTCGTGCCTGGGCCACCACCAGCGGGTCCCCACCCCGGACCCGTCCCGCAAGAAAGGCACTCTTCGTGCGTAAGAACATCAAGCTCACCGCCTTCGCCGCCGCCTCCGCCGCGCTCGCCCTCGGCCTCACCGCCTGCGGCAGCTCCTCGGACCCCTCCTCCACCAAGGCCGACGGCGGCAAGGCCGACGAGAGCAAGCCCCTCGTCATCGCGGCCTCCCCGAGCCCGCACGCCGACATCCTGAACTTCGTCAAGGACAAGCTCGCGGCCAAGGAAGGCCTCAAGCTGGAGGTGAAGGAGTTCACCGACTACGTCCTGCCCAACACCGCCACCGAGCAGGGCCAGGTCGACGGCAACTACTTCCAGCACAAGCCGTACCTCGACGACTTCAACAAGAAGAACGGCACGCACATCGTGCCCGTCGTGAACGTGCACCTGGAGCCCCTCGGCCTCTACTCCAAGAAGGTCAAGGCCCTCACCGACATCAAGGCCGGCCAGACCATCGCCGTCCCCAACGACACCACCAACGAGGGCCGCGCGCTCCAGCTGCTCGCCGCGAACAAGCTGATCACCCTCAAGGACGGCGTCGGCACCACCGCCAAGCTCTCCGACATCACCGACAAGAAGGGCCTGGAGTTCAAGGAGCTGGAGGCCGCCACGGTCCCGCGCGCCCTGAACGACGTCGACGCCGCCGTCATCAACGGCAACTACGCCCTCGAGGCCAACCTGTCGCCCGCCAAGGACGCCCTGGTCCTGGAGAAGGCCGAGGGCAACCCGTACGCCAACTTCCTGGCGGTCAAGGACGGCAAGCAGAACGACCCGCGCGTCCAGAAGCTCGCCAAGCTCCTGAACTCCGACGAGGTCAAGAAGTTCATCGAGGAGAAGTACCAGGGCTCGGTCATCCCGGCCTTCGGCACCCCGGCCGCCTGAAGGAACCTTCCGGCCGCCTGACGAACGGCCCGGCCGACGCCGGACCCCGGCCCCGCGCACCCTCCTGGGCACGCGGGGCCGCGGGCTGCCCGGGAACCTCCCCGGGCATGCCCGCTTCCGGGCAGCCCGGCCCTGCACATCCCCGGGCCGATGCTGCATGCTGTGGCCTACGACCCGCCAAAACGGTCCGTCTCAGGCATGGAGCTGCGCATGACTACCACCTTCCCGGACGTCACCATCAGCACGGACCGGCTGGTGCTGCGCCCCTTCGAGGAGGAGGACGTCACCGCGCTCGCCGAGATGATGAACGACGAGCAGGTCACCGCCTGGACCCCGGTACCGCACCCCTACACCCGTGCCGACGCCCACGCCTGGGCCACCGACCGCTCCCACGCCGAACGCACCGAGGGCCGCGGCATCGTCTTCGCCGTCAGCGAGTTCCTCACCCACCGCCTCGTCGGCACCGTCCACCTCCGCGACACCGACTGGCGCACCCGCACCACCGAGATCCGCTACGTCACCGCCCCCTGGGCCCGTGGCGAGGGCTACGCCAGCGAGTCCGTCCTCGCCGTCGCCCGCTGGCTCTTCCGCGAGCAGCAGTTCGAGAGACTCGAGATGCGCACCGCGGCGGACAACACCGCCGCCCAGCAGGTCGCCCAGAAGATCGGCTGCATCAGCGAAGGCGTCCTGCGCAACGCCTGGACCGTCCGCGCCCAGGCCGCCGACGGCACCTGGACGGACACCCGCACCGACCTCATCGTCTGGAGCCTGGTCCCCGAAGACCTCGACGACGAGGACGCCGACGCCTTCGACGAGGTGTACGGCGCCTACGACACCTACGACAGCCACGAGGCCCGCCTGTCCCGCACCGACCGGCCCGCCCACGCCCCCCAGCCGGCCCACGCCGCCCACGGCCCCGCACCCCAGCCGGTCCACGCCGCCGGCGCGGACCGGAACCGACCCGTGACCAGGTAGTCTCGGCAGTGCGCGACCCCGACGAAACTTCGCCTGCCCCCACCCCAGGAGACTGACGACGATGGCCGACCGGGTCACGGTGATCGGCTGGGACGGCTCCCCCCTGACCGCGGCCGCCCGGTCCGCGCTCTCCGCGGCCACCCTCGTGGCCGGCGCCGCCCACCACCTCGCGCTCCCCGAAGTCCCGCCCGGCGCCGAACGCATCCGCCTCGGCAGCCTCGGCCTCGCCGCCCGCCGCATCGCCGGCCACCGCGGCACCGCCGTCGTCCTCGCCGACGGAGACCCCGGCTTCTTCGGCGTCGTCCGCACCCTGCGCGCCCCCGAACACGGCCTGGAAGTCGAGGTCGTCCCCGCCGTCTCCTCCGTCGCCGCCGCCTTCGCCCGCGCCGGAATGCCCTGGGACGACGCCCAGGTCGTCGTCGCCCACCCCCGCACCCTGCGCCGCGCCGTCAACGTCTGCCGGGCCCGCACCAAGGTCGCCGTCCTCACCTCGCCCGGCGCCGGCCCCGCCGAACTCGCCCTGCTCCTCGAAGGGGTCCACCGGACCTTCGTCATCTGCGAGGAACTCGGCACCGACCGCGAACGCGTCACCGTCCTCACCTCCGACGCCGCCGCCGACCACGCCTGGCGCGACCCCAACGTCGTCATCGTCATCGGCGGCACCGGACACCCCGCCACCGCCGACACCCCCTGGCTCCTCGGCCAGAACCCCGCACAGACCCCCGCCGCCCGGCGCGGCTGGGCCCACCCGGGCACCGACCCGTACGCGGGGGAGGGGGAGTCGGCACAACTGCGCGCCGCCCAGCTCGCCCGCCTCGGCCCCCGCCCCGGCGACCTGGTCTGGGACATCGGCACCGGCCACGGAGCCCTCGCCGTCGACGCCGCGGCCTTCGGCGCCGCCGTCATCGCCGTCGACGCCGACCCGCGCGCCTGTGAGCGCGTAACGGCCGCCGCCCGCAGGCGCGGTGTCCAGATCCAGGTCGTGGCGGGCCGCGCTCCACACGTGCTCGAGAACCTGCCCGAACCCGATGTCGTACGGGTCGGGGGAGGCGGCGCCGCCGTCGTCGCGGCCGTCGCCGACCGCCGCCCCGAACGGATCGTCAGCCACGCCTCCACGCGCGACCAGGCGGAGGCCATCGGACGCACCCTCACCGAGCACGGGTACGCCGTCGAATGCGCCCTCCTGCAGTCCGTGGGCCTCGACACCAGGACCTGGGCCGAACAGGAGCGTTCCGTCGTGTTCCTGCTGGCAGCCGAGCGCCCCGTGAACCGCTGACACGGAGTCCGGGGTAGGCTGGCCGATCGTCGTACCGCCCGGCAGGACGCGCGACGTGGCGCAGTCCACAGGGAACCGTGCCGGTTTCCGGCCGACACGGTGGCCGACGAGCGCGACAATGCTCAGGAGTTGTCGTGCCGGCGCCGACGAGAGGTGGCGCCGCGCGGCGACCCCGCTCGTCGGGCCACCAGGGCGCCGGGCGATCGAAGAGGCGAAGAGGCAACACCGATGGGCGAGGGGTAAGCATGACTGACACCGGCCAGGTCCCGGGCGAGGGTCACCCGGACAACGCGGGCATGGTGGATCAGCAGGGCGTTCCCGCTCCGGTCCCGCAGATGCCCCCGCTGCCGCCGATGCCCCCGGCCGGCTACGCCTTCCAGGACCTCGTCGACGACCCGGCCGAGGACGAGGAACTCCTGCTGATGCCGAGCGGGCACGGGCAGGGCGGTGCCTGGAGCGACCCGCAGGTGGTGCCGCAGGTCCCCGCCTTCCCCGGCGAGTTCCCCGCCGACCAGGGCTACACCGAATACCCCCAGCCCGAGTACTCCCAGCCCCAGGCCGCCGGTTACCCCGAGCCGGGGCAGCTCGGCTTCCCGGAGCCGGGCTACGCGGTGCCGGGCCAGCAGCCCGTCCCCGGCCAGCCGATGCCGGGTCAGCCCCTCGCGGGCCAGCCGCTGCAGGAC
>NZ_JZWV01000399.1 GCF_000966975.1 Streptomyces katrae
CCCCTCGAGGGGGCGATGGCGGGCCCGCAGGTCAGCCCCTCTGGGCCCGGACCGCGCCCATGCTCGCCGCTATGACCAGGGCGATCGCCAGGGCGTCCAGCAGGGACATGGCCTGGTGGAGGACCAGGAAGCCGGCCGTGGCCGCGATGGCCGGTTCCAGGCTCATCAGGATGGCGAACGTCGGGGCCGGGAGGCGGCGGAGGGCGAGGAGTTCCAGGGTGTAGGGGAGCACCGACGAGAGCACCGCCACGCCGAGGCCCAGGGCCAGGGTGCTCGGGACCAGGAGGGCGGAGCCCGCCTGGGCCACGCCCAGGGGGAGGGAGATGACCGCCGCGACCGCCATCGCCAGGGCCAGGCCGTCCGCCTGGGGGAAGCGGCGGCCCGTGCGGGCGCTGAAGACGATGTACGCCGCCCACATCGCGCCGGCGCCCACCGCGAAGGCCGCGCCGAGCGGGTCGAGGGAGCCGAAGCCGAGACCGCCGCCGCCGTGGCCGGAGAGGAGGACCACGCCGCCCAGGGCCAGGCCGGCCCACAGGAGGTTCACCAGGCGGCGGGAGACCAGGACCGACAGGGCCAGCGGGCCGAGGACCTCCAGGGTGACCGCCGGGCCCAGGGGGATGCGGTCGATGGACTGGTAGAAGAGGCCGTTCATGCCCGCCATGGCCACGCCGAAGGCGACGACCGTGCCCCAGTCCGCGCGCGAGTAGCCCCGTACCTTGGGCCGGCAGACGGCCAGGAGCACCAGGGCGGCGGCCGCGAGGCGCAGCGTGACCACGCCGGCCGCGCCCGCCCTCGGCATGATCATGACCGCGAGGGCGGCGCCGAACTGCACCGAGATCCCGGCCGCGACGACGAGGGCCACCGGGCCGAAACGGCCGCCGAGGCCGCCCTTGAGGCGGTTGGCGGGAGAGGTGGTCCGGGCCTGGGCGGGGGCCGTGGGGGTCGTAGCGGTTGCGGGGGTTGTCGCGGGGGACGGCGAGGCTGCGGGCATTTATCCAGATTACGGGGTCGGTAAGGGTCGTGCCTCCGTGTTCTCTCTTACATCGGGTCCGGGCCCTCGTCCGGCGCCAGGGCCTCCGCGAGGAGTTCCGCCAGGTGGCGGGCGCGGTGGCCGGAGAGCTGGGCGATCTGGGTGCGGCAGGAGTAGCCGTCCGCCAGGACAGCGGCGTCGGGGCCGGCGGACCGGAGGGAGGGGAGGAGCTGTTCCTCCGCGCAGGCGACGGAGACGGCGTGGTGGCCCGGCTCGAAGCCGAAGTTTCCCGCGAGGCCGCAGCAGCCGCCGCTGAGCTCTCCGGTCAGACCGGCGCGGTCGCGCAGCCGCCGGTCGGCGGCGTCGCCGAGGACGGCGTGCTGGTGGCAGTGGGTCTGGCCCGCGACTGGCCGGTCCAGGCGGGGCGGAGTCCAGTGGGGGGCGTACTGCTCCAGGGTCTCGGCGAAGGTGCGGACCGCAGCGGCGAGGCGGTGGGCGCGGGGGTCGTCGGGGAGGAGGGCGGGGAGGTCGGTACGGAGGGCTGCGGCGCAGCTGGGTTCCAGGACGAGGACGGGGCCTTCGACGTCGCCGAGGGTCTCCAGGGTGCGGCGGAGGACCCTGCGGGCGCGGGTGAGGCGGCCGGTGGAGACGTAGGTAAGGGCGCAGCAGACCGGGCCGGCGGTGGGGACGGTGACGGTCAGGCCGGCGGCCGCCAGTACGCGGGTCGCGGCGCGGGCGGTGCCGGGGGCCAGGTGGTCGGTGAAGGTGTCCGGCCAGAGCGTCACGGGCGCGAGGGGCGCAGTCGGGCCCGGGCCCGAGGTCGGGCCCGAGGCCCAGGCCGAGGTAACGGCCGGGGTCGGGATCGCCTCAGAGGTCGGGGCCGGGCCCACGGCCGCGTCCGAGGCCGAGGCTGCGTCCGAAGCCGGGGCCGGGGACGCGTCCGAGGCTGGGACCGCCTCCGGGGCCGGTGTCGAGCCCCCGCCCCCGCCCCGGCCCGCACCCGCACCCGCACCCGCACCCGCACCCGGCAGTGGCGTCCGGCGGTCTC
>NZ_JZWV01000400.1 GCF_000966975.1 Streptomyces katrae
CCCGCACCCGCACCCGCACCCGCACCCGGCAGTGGCGTCCGGCGGTCTCGCCACCACCGGGTGAACGGCACCCCCGCCACCTCCGGCAGCGTCCGTTCCCGGGCCAGGCCCGGTACCGGGAGGTACCGCCCCGCCAGGTTCACCAGGCGGGCCGCCCGCAGTCGGGCGATCAGCCGGAGCCAGGTCGGCAGGCCGCCCAGGAGGTAGTGGGACGGGGGGCGGAGGCGGCCCCGCCAGTGGTGGTGGAGGAACTCCGACTTGTACGTAGCCATGTCCACGCCCACCGGGCAGTCGCTGCGGCAGCCCTTGCAGCCGAGGCAGAGGTCGAGGGCTTCGGCCACCTCCGCCGAGCGCCACCCGTCGCGGACGATCTCCCCCGCGAGCATCTCGTGGAGGAGCCGTGCCCGGCCCCGGGTGGAGTGCCGTTCCTCTCCCGTGGCCCGGTACGAGGGGCACATCACGGCCGTCCCGCCCGTCTCCCGCGAGCGGCACTTCGCGACGCCGACGCAGCGGGCGACCTCTTCCGCGAAGGGGGTCGCGGGCAGGACGGCGAAGCGGAGGTTCTCGTCCAGGCGGGCGGGGCGGACGAGCATGCCGGGGTTCATGCCGCCCGCCGGGTCCCACAGGTCCTTGTAGGCGTGGAACAGGGACATCACCTCCGGCGGGTACATGCGGGGCAGCAGTTCCGCCCGGGCCTGGCCGTCGCCGTGCTCCCCCGACAGGGAGCCGCCGTGGGCGACGACCAGGTCGGCGAGGTCGGAGGAGAAGGAGCGGTAGCGGGCGACGCCCTCGGCGGAGACCAGGTCGAAGTCGATCCGGACGTGGACGCAGCCCTCCCCGAAGTGCCCGTACGGGGTCCCCCGCAGCCCGTGCCCGGCCAGCAGGGCGCGGAACTCGCGCAGGTAGGAGCCGAGCCGGGCCGGGGGGACGGCGCAGTCCTCCCAGCCGGGCCAGGCCATACGGCCGTCGGGGGTACGGGTGGCCGTGCCGGCGGCGTCCTCGCGGATGCGCCACAGGGCCCGCTGCGCCGCCGGGTCCGCGACCACGACCGCGTCGAGGGCGTCGGCCGCCCGGACGAGGCTGCGCGCCGCCCCCTCGTCCCGGGTCTCGACGAACAGCCAGGCCCCGCCCCGGGGCAGCCCGGGGGTGTCGCGGACCAGGTCCTGGGCCATGCCCTCCACGGTCAGCGGCCCGTACGGGAGGAGCCCGGCGGCGGCGTCGGCGGCGGCGCTCTCGTCGGGGTAGCCGAGCACCGCGAGGGCGGGCGCGGCCGGGAGTTCCACGAGGCGCACCACCGCCTCGGTGACCACCCCGAGGGTGCCCTCGCTGCCGCAGAAGGCCCGGGCGAGCCGCGTCCCCCTTTCGGGGAGCAGGGCGTCGAGGCCGCCGTAGCCGGAGATGCGGCGGGGGAAGCCGTCGCCCAGGCCCGTCCGGAGCACCGCCAGGTTCCCGGCGACCAGTTCCCGCAGTCCGGTGGGGGCGCCCGTCCAGCCCTCCGCGAGCCGGTACTCCGCACCGCCGTACGCGGTCACCGCCAGTTCGGCCACGTTGTCGGCGGTGGTGCCCCAGGCGACGGAGTGGGCCCCGCAGGCGTTGTTGCCGATCATTCCGCCGAGGGTGCAGCGGGAGTGCGTGGACGGGTCGGGTCCGAAGGTCAGCCCGTACGGGCGTACCGCCTCCCGGAGCCGGTCGAGGACGAGTCCGGGCTGGACGACGGCCGTGCGTGCGGCGGGGTCGACCGAGACCAGGGCGTTCATGTGGCGGGTGAGGTCGAGGACCACGCCCGTCCCGGTGGCCTGTCCGGCGATGGAGGTGCCGCCGCCGCGCGGGACGACGGGGACCCCGGCGTCGGCGCAGACCCGCAGGGCCGCCGCGACGTCCTCGGCGTCGCGCGGGGCGACCACGCCGACGGGTACGCGCCGGTAGTTGGAGGCGTCCATGGTCACCAGGGCCCGGGCGGCCGCCCCGAAATCCACCTCCCCGCGCAGCTCGGCCCGCAATGTCCGTTCGAGTTCCCCAGGAGACGTCACGGGCCACATCTACCCATCAGCCGCACATCACCCTCTGGTGTCTCACCGGGTGGACGCGCTTCCGACGGCCGGTCCGGGACCCGATACGCTCCGCACGTGGCTGAGATCCAGATTCCCGCTGACATCAAGCCCGCCGACGGACGCTTCGGCGCGGGCCCCTCCAAGGTGCGGACCGAGGCGCTGGACGCCCTCGCCGCCACCGGTAACTCCCTGCTCGGTACCTCCCACCGCCAGGCCCCGGTCAAGAACCTGGTCGGCTCGGTGCGCCAGGGCCTCCGGGACCTCTTCTCCCTCCCCGAGGGCTACGAGGTGATCCTGGGCAACGGCGGCTCCACCGCCTTCTGGGACATCGCGACCGCCGGTCTCATCGAGCGGAAGTCCCAGCACCTGACCTTCGGCGAGTTCTCGTCCAAGTTCGCCAAGGCCGCGAAGCTCGCGCCGTGGCTGGACGAGCCGTCCGTCATCTCCTCCGAGCCGGGCACGCACCCCGAGCCGGTGGCGGAGGCGGGTGTGGACGTGTACGCGTACACGCACAACGAGACCTCGACGGGTGTCGCGGCGCCCATCAAGCGCGTGGCGGGTGCCGACGCCGGTTCGCTCGTCCTGGTGGACGCGACCTCGGGCGCGGGCGGCCTGCCGGTGGACATCACCGAGACCGACGTCTACTACTTCGCCCCGCAGAAGTCCTTCGCCTCGGACGGCGGCCTGTGGCTGGCCGCGTTCTCCCCGGCCGCCCTGGAGCGCGCCGCGCGCGTGCACGCGTCGGGCCGGCACATCCCGGAGTTCTTCTCGCTGCCGACGGCGATCGACAACTCGCTGAAGAACCAGACGTACAACACCCCGGCGCTGGCCACGCTCTTCCTGCTGAACCAGCAGCTGGAGTGGATGAACGGCCAGGGCGGCCTGGAGTTCACGACCTCCCGTACGGCGGCCAGCGCGCGCAACCTGTACGGCTGGGCGGAAGCGTCGAAGTACGCGAACCCGTTCGTGCAGGACGCCGACAAGCGCTCGGCGGTCATCGGCACGATCGACTTCGACGACGAGATCGACGCTGCGGCCGTGGCGAAGGTGCTGCGCGCCAACGGCATCGTGGACACCGAGCCGTACCGCAAGCTCGGCCGCAACCAGCTCCGTATCGCGATGTTCCCGGCGATCGACCCGGCGGACGTCCAGGCGCTGACGGCGTGCGTCGACTACGTGATCGAGCACCTCTGATCCTCCCGGTATCCGCCCGCTGACACACGGGGAGCCCCCAGCGCCGCCGAGGCGCCGGGGGCTCCTCGCGTTCCACGGCCCGCCGGTGCCGGGACTTTCGTCCTGAAAATCGGGGCAAAGAGCATGCAAACGGATCACCCCTCACCGCCCTGCCGCCTGCGCGTTCACCGCCCGGGACCTTCGGCAGGGGGCTCCCCGGCGGCCGCGCGCGGCCGCAACCGCACGGATGGAATGTCCCTCATGTCTGGTGTGCCGGAAAAACCCCGGCCGCCCGTTCAGGAGGAGATCCCATGCGCAAGGCCCGCACCGTCCGCACCCTCTCGTCCATAGCCCTCGCCTCGGCACTGGCCGTCGGCGGCGGCGCCGCGAGCACCGCCTTCGCCGCCGGCACCCCGTCCCCCTCCCCTTCCACGAGCACCCCCGCCGCCGGGGCGTCCGTGACGGTGCCCTCCTCGCCCGTGAAGCCCGGCGACGCCATCAGCGTCACCGTGACCGCCCCGGCCGGGTCGAAGAACCTGACGGTGTCCTCGGCCGCGCTCGGCGCCGTCAGGCTCGCCCCCGGCGGGAACGGCACCACCTGGACCGGCACCGCCACCGTCGCGGACGTCAAGGACGGCGGCTACGGCGTCGCCCTCACCGGCTCCGCCCCCGACGGCACCAAGCTCCAGGCCACCGCCCAGCTGACCGTCAAGGCCGGCTCCCCGAAGCCGAAGCCGACCCCCGCGCCCGCCACCCTCCAGCTGTCCACGGACTTCGGCCGGCCCGGCGACAAGGTCGTCATCACCGTCAAGAGCTCCGAGAAGGGGGCGTACGTGAAGTCCGCAGCCTTCGCGGGCGGCCGCGTCGACCTCAAGGGCGACGGCAAGGGCACCTTCACCGGCACCGCGACCGTCGCCAAGGACGCGAAGACCGGCTACTACGGCGTCGAGGCCTTCGCGGGCGGCAAGAGGTTCGACACCGTGAAGTTCTCCGTCGAGGCCAAGGGCACCCCGGACGTGAAGCCCCTCAAGCCCCTGACCCCCGGCGAGTACAAGACGCCCAAGGGGCGGGGGCCACCACCCTGGCCACCGCCCTGGCCACCGTCCTGGCCACCGTCCTCGCCGCGGCCCTCGTCTCCGGCTGCGCCGCCGGTGACGGCGCCCACCAGAGCGAGAACCCCTCCGCCAACGTCTCCGCCGTCTCCGCCCTCCCGCCGTCCGTCCCCGACCACGTCACCGTCCCCTCCCTGCACATCGACGCCCCCCTCGACGCCGTCGGCCTCGACCCCCGGGGCGTCATGCGCGAACCCGACTTCGCCGAACCCCAGAACGCCGCCTGGTACCAGGACGGCCCCACCCCCGGCGAACCGGGCGCCGCCGCGATCGTCGGCCACATGGACACCCCCCAGGCCCCTCAGGCGGTCTTCTTCCACCTCAAGGACCTCGCCAAGGGCGGGGAGATCGACGTCCACCGCACCGACGGCACCACCGCCGTCTTCACCGTCGACGCCGTCGACACCTTCAAGAAGGACGACTTCCCCACCTCGAAGGTCTACGGCGACACCGGCGGCAGGGCCGAACTCCGCCTGATCACCTGCGGCGGCGACCTCACCGCCGACCGCCACTGGGACTCCAACGTCGTCGTGTTCGCCCACCTCACGGGCAAGGCGTAGTCGTCCACGCGATACCTTCACAGCAGGACGTGGAGGCAGCACAGCGTGGAGGCAGCGGCGTGAACGTGCGAGTGACGGCGGCCCCGAGCGGCATGGACCCCTTCAGCACCGCCCGGCTTCGGCGCGCGGTGCTGGACGCGTGGGCCGCCGGACCCGCCCGGTTCCGTGAGGACGCCAACGCCGAGGAGGACCTGGCCCTCGGCGGCTACCGCGACCGGCTCGCGGTCGAGCTGGCGCAGAACGCCTCCGACGCGGCCGCCCGCGGCCGCGTCCCCGGCCGGCTGCGGCTCACCCTGCACCCCGCCGTCCCCGGCGAAGGCGGCCACGGCGTGCTGGCCGTCGCCAACACCGGTGCCCCGCTGGACGCGACGGGCGTCGAGTCGCTGAGCACCCTGCGCGCCTCCGCCAAGCGCGAGGGCGCCTCCTCCGCCGACACGGTCGGCCGGTTCGGCGTCGGCTTCGCCGCCGTCCTGGCCGTCTCCGACGAGCCCGCCGTCCTCGGCCGGCACGGCGGCGTGCGCTGGTCCCTCGCCGAGGCCCGCGAAATGGCCCGCGAGGCCGCCCACTTCAGCCCCGGCCTCGGCGACGAACTGCGCCGCCGCGACGGCCACGTCCCGCTGCTGCGCCTGCCGCTGCCCGCCGAGGGCAGCGCCCCCGACGGCTACGACACCGTGGTCGTCCTCCCGCTGCGCGACGCCGCCGCGGCCGACCTCGCCGAACGCCTGCTGCACGGAGTCGACGACGCCCTCCTCCTCACCCTCCCCGGGCTGACCGAGGTCGTCGTCGACACCCCCGCGGCCGGCACCCGCACCCTCTACCGGCACACCGACGGCCCCTACACCGTCATCGAGGACTCCGCCTCCGGCACCCACCGCTGGCGCACCGCCCGCGCCAGCGGCCCCATCGCCCGCGAACTCCTCGCCGACCGGCCCGTGGAGGAGCGGCTGCGGCCCACCTGGAGCGTCACCTGGGCCGTCCCCGTCGACCCCGAAGGCGCACCCGAACGCCCCCGCACCGCGCCCGTCGTCCACGCCCCCACCCCCACCGACGAGCCCCTCGGCATCCCGGCCCTGCTCATCGCCTCCCTGCCGATGGACACCTCCCGCCGCCACCACGCGCCCGGCCCGCTGGCCGACTTCCTCGTGGAACGCGCCGCCGACGCCTACGCCGAACTCCTCGCCGCCTGGGACCCGGTGACCCCCGCCCTGGTGGACCTCGTTCCCGGCCCCCTCGGCAAGGGCGAACTCGACGGGGCCCTGCGCGCCGCCGTCCTGCGGCGGCTGCCCCGTACGGGCTTCCTCGCCCCGGCCGCCCCGTCCGAGGAACTCTCCCGGCTGCGCCCCTTCGAGGCCGAAGTCGTCGAGGGCGCCGGCGCCGACACCGTACGGGTCCTCGCGGAGGTCCTCCCGACGCTGCTGCCCGCCGGACTGGAGCGGCGGCCCGAGCTGCGCACCCTGGGCGTGGGCCGGCTCCCCCTCGGGGAGGCCATCGAGCGGATCGCCGGCATCGAGCGCACCCCCCAGTGGTGGCACGACCTCTACGACACCCTCGCCGGGGTCGACCCCGACCGGCTGTCGGGCCTGCCCGTACCGCTCGCCGACGGCCGTACCGCGATCGGCCCGCGCCACATCCTGCTGCCCGGCGCGGACACCCCCGCGGACCTGGCCCGGCTGGGCCTCAAGGTGGCCCACCCGGACGCCGCGCACCCGCTGCTGGAGAAGCTGGGCGCCCTGCCCGCCACCGCCCGCGCCGTCCTGACGACCCCGCAGATCCGGGCCGCGGTGGCCGGCTCGCTGGACGCGGGCGAGGTCTGGGACGAGGACTCCGACGCCCCCGACGCCGACGAGCTCGCCGAGATCGTCCTGACCCTGGTCCGCGACGCCGGCCTGGCCCCCGGCGACGAACCCTGGCTGGGCGCGCTGGCCCTGCCCGACGAGGACGGCGAACCGACCCCGGCCGGGGAGCTCCTCCTCGCCGGCAGCCCGCTCGCCTCCGTCGTCCGCGAGGACGAGATCCCGTACCTGGACCCGGAGCTCGCCGCCCGCTGGGACGCCGGCACTCTGGCCGCCTGCGGGGTGCTGACCACCTTCCAGCTGGTCCGCGCCACCGACGTCGTCCTCGACCCCGACGAGCTGGAGCCCCGCGAGGGCGACTACGCCGAACCGGACGACGCCGGACTCCTCGACGCGGTCGACGTGTGGTGCGAGGACCTCCTCGACCAGCTCCCCGACAGCCCCGTGCCGCCCGTCGCCACCGAGCTGATCGCCGTACGCGACCTGGACCTCGTCGACGACGACCGCTGGCCCCAGGCCCTGGCGATGCTCGCGCAGCCCCCGCTGCGCGACGCCCTCACCCAGCCGGTGCGGGTCCTGCTCCCGGACGGCACCACCCGGTCGGTGCGCCCGTACACCGCCTGGTGGCTGCGCGACCACCCGGTGCTCGACGGCCGCCGCCCGGCGGGCCTGCGCGCGGCGGGCGGGGACCCGCTGCTGGCGGGCCTCTACACCCCGGCGGACGCGACGGGCTTCGAGGACGAACAGGTGCTGCGCGCCCTGGGCGTACGCACCTCGGTGCGCGCCCTGCTGGAGGAGCCGGGCGGGGCCGCCGAACTGCTGGGCCGCCTCGCGGACCCGGACCGCGAGGTGTCGGGCCGGCAGCTGCACGGGCTGTACGGGGCGCTGGCCGACCTGGACCCGGAGCAGGTGACGCTCCCGGACGAGCTGCGGGCGGTGGTGGACGGCGAGGTGGTCGTCGTGGACGCGGCGGACGCCGTCGTGGCCGACGCCCCCGACCTGCTCCCCCTGACGGCGGGCCTGCCGCTGCTGCCCGTCTCGCCGTCCCGGGCGGCGGACCTGGCGGAGCTGTTCCAGGTGCGGCGGCTGTCGGAGACGGTCCCGGCGGAGGTGACCACGCCGGGCGAGGAGCACGAGGTCCCCGAGTCGGTACGGGTGCTGCTGGGCCCCTCGACCCCGGAGACGTACGTGGAGCACGAGGAGCTGGTCGCGGGCGGCACGGAGCTGGACTGGCGCCTGACCCCGGACGGCGTCCTGCACGCGGCGACCCTGGAGGGCGTGGCGGCGGGCCTGGCCTGGGCGGCGTCCCAGTGGCCCCGCCGCTTCGAGGTCGCGGCCCTGCTGGAGGATCCGTCCCGCACGGCTGAACTCGCGCGGGACAGGTGGTTCGACTAGACGGGTTCGATGCGGATGCGGTGATCTCCCAGCAGGCGCTTCATGTCGTCCAGGTCCGAGGTGAGGACATTGACGAGGTGGCCCTGCCGCGACGCGACGACGGCGATCGACGCGAGTACGGCGTCGATCGCGTACTTGTGGCCGTGCAGGCCCGCTTCCTTCAGGAGGGAGCGGGCCGTCTTGATGATCTCGTCATCGGTGTGAACGATGTCCACGCTCGACAGGAACCATTTCCAGGTCTCCTGCCGGACGCCGGCCCGGGGGTCCCAGGCTTCCAGCGTCGTGAGCGACGACGTGACCACTCGCATCTCGCGGTTGGGCGCCCGCCGGATCATGCCCCGAACCTCGCGGTCACCCCGCGCGGCCTTGGAAAGCGCTTCCGAGTCGAGCACCATGGTCCGCGGCTTGAGGAGCGGTCCCGACGGTGCGGTACGCGGCGTCATGCGGCTGCCTTCCCCGCGAGCGGATCCACCTCCTCCGCCTCTTCCTGTCTGCCTTCGTGCCAGGCGTCCATGGCGTCGAGACGGGCGTCCGCAGCACGGAGCTCCTCATCGGTGAGCGGTCCGTACTCCTCGTCCAGGAGATCCGACAGCTTGCGCAGCTTGTCCATAGCCACCCTGTGCTCCACGGCCGCGGTGACGTACGCGGAGACTCCGCGATCGTCCACGGTCGCCTTGATGTACTCCAGCACCTCGTCGGGCAAGGTGATGGTGACCTTCTTGGTTGCCATAAAGCGAGTATGCCCAGCCCCCACAGCCGTCGTCATCACCCGGAAGGGTGCACCGTCCGCCGGCCGGGCGCCCCGCCCGGCCGGCGTGGGGAGCAGCGGCCGGCTACGCCGCCGGGGCCAGCTCGCGCCGCGGGGTCGCCGGGACGAACCTGAGCCCGTGGCGGCCGACGCGCAGGCGCAGGTTGCCGACGCGGCGCAGGATCAGGCCGACGGCCACCGCGGCCGCCAGGGAGACCAGTCCGCCCGCGGCCATGCCGAGCCTGGCCCCGTAGGTGTCGGTGATCCAGCCGACCAGCGGGGCGCCGACGGGAGTGCCGCCGGTGAAGACCATCATGTAGAGGGCCATCACCCGGCCCCGCATCTCGGGGTCGGTGGCCATCTGGACGCTGGAGTTCGCCACGACGTTCACCGTCAGCCCGAACATCCCGACCGGCACCAGCAGCGCCGCGAACAGCCACAGGCCGGGGGCGAAGGCCGTCACCAGCAGCAGGACGGAGAACAGCACCGCCGCCGTCACCAGCAGCCGCAGCCGGGTGTTGCCGCGGCGGGCGGCGAGCAGGGCGCCCGCGAGGGAGCCGGCCGCGATCAGGGTGTTGAACACCCCGTACGTGCCCGCGTCCCCGTGGAACACGTCGTCGACGAAGGCCGACAGCCAGATCGGGAAGTTGAAGCCGAAGGTGCCGATGAAGCCGACCAGGACGATCGGCCAGACCAGCTCGGGCCGGCCGGCGACGTAGCGCAGGCCCTCCCGCAGCTGCCCCTTGGCACGCGGCTGCGGCTCGACCCGGTACAGCTCACGGGTGCGCATCATCAGCAGCGCGGCGATCGGCGCCGCGAACGACAGCCCGTTCAGCAGGAAGGCCCAGCCGGAGCCGACGGCGGTGATCAGCACACCGGCGATCGCCGGGCCGACCAGCCGCGCGGACTGGAAGTTCGCGGAGTTCAGGCTGACCGCGTTGGCGACCTGCGCGGGGCCGACCATCTCGGAGACGAAGGTCTGCCGGGCCGGGTTGTCCACGACGGTGACCAGGCCGAGCAGGAACGCGGCGAGGTACACGTGCCACACCTGGACGTTCCCGGCCAGGGTGAGGGCGGCCAGCGCGATGCCGGTCAGGCCCATCGCGGTCTGGGTGGCGATCAGCAGCGGCCGCTTGGGCAGCCGGTCCGCGAGTACGCCTCCGTAGAGGCCGAACAGCAGCATCGGCAGGAACTGCAGGGCGATGGTCACGCCGACGGCGGACGCGGAGCCGGTCAGGGAGAGGACCAGCCAGTCCTGCGCGATGCGCTGCATCCAGGTGCCCGTGTTCGAGACGACCTGGCCTGCGGCGAAGAGCCGGTAGTTCCGGATCTTCAGCGAGCTGAACATCGAGTTCGAGCGGGTGCCCGGTCCTCTGTTCGCGCTCGGGGTCTGGGGGGTGGGTATGTGGCCGGGTGCGGAGTTCCCTCCGGTTCCCGTACTCAAAAGCGTTCGCCTCCTGGCGTCGTTCCTATAGGTGCGCGAGCTTCTCCAGGACGGGGGCGGCGGCGCGGAGCTTGGCCCATTCGTCCTCGGTGAGCTCTGCGGCGAGCCCGGCCAGGAAGGCGTTGCGCTTGCGGCGGCTCTCTTCGAGCATCGCCTCGGCCTCCTCCGTCTGGCTGACCACCTTCTGGCGGCGGTCGTCGGGGTGCGGTTCCAGCCTGACCAGTCCCTTGGCCTCCAGCAACGCGACGATGCGCGTCATCGACGGCGGCTGGACGTGCTCCTTGCGGGCGAGCTCACCGGGGGTGGCCTGGCCGCAGCGGGCGAGGGTGCCGAGGACCGACATCTCGGTCGGGCTCAGCGATTCGTCGACGCGCTGGTGCTTCAGGCGCCGGCCCAGCCGCATCACGGCGGAGCGGAGGTCGTTCACGGCGGCAGCGTCGTCGCCATGGGTGAGGTCTGGCATGTACTTAGAATAACTCATTACTCTGACTAACGAACGCGGTGGGTGACGGACGGGCGGCGGAGGGGCCGGGAGGACGGATCCGGCCGGATCACTCGTACGGGTGAGTCCGGCGGGGAAAGCGACGCACGCGCGCGCCCTCTGGCCCGACCCTTTCGGCATGGGGACACATGTGCTGAGCATGCGCATAGACGGGGAGCTGCTGGAGCGGCTGAGGCACCATGCCGCCAAACGCGGAATGAGCGTCCAGGACTATGTCGTCCGGACGCTCATTCGCGATGACTTCGACGAGCGGTTCAAGGCCGCCGTCGACGAGACGGAGAAGTTCTACGGGCTGACGTGAGGGGTGGCGTGAGGCCTTACGTGAGCCCCAGGGCCGGCATCGCGTAGTAGAAGACGAAGACCCCCGCGACGACGTACATCGCGGCCGGGACCTCGCGGCCCCTGCCCGTCGCCAGGCGCAGCACGCAGAAGCTGATGGCGCCGATGCCGATGCCGTTGGTGATGGAGTAGGTGAACGGCATCATCACCATGGCCATGAAGGCCGGGACGGCGATGGTGAAGTCGCTCCAGTCGATGTCCCTGACGGAGCCGGCCAGGATCAGGAAGCCGACCGCGACGAGGGCGGGGGTGGCGGCCTGCGAGGGGACCATCGTGGCCAGCGGGGTCAGGAAGAGCGCGACCGCGAAGAGGCCGCCGGTGACCACGTTGGCCAGGCCCGTGCGGGCGCCCTCGCCGACGCCCGCCGTGGACTCCACGAAGCAGGTGGTCGCGGAGGACGAGGTGGCGCCGCCGGAGGCGACGGCCAGGCCGTCGATCAGCAGGACCCGGTTGATGCCGGGGAAGGTGCCGTCGGGCTTGGTGAGCTTGGCCTCGTCGCCGACGCCGAGGATGGTGCCCATCGCGTCGAAGAAGCAGGACAGCAGCACGGTGAAGACGAAGAGGACGCCGGTGAGCACCCCGACCTTGCCGAAGCCGCCGAAGACGCTGACCTGGCCGACGAGCCCGAAGTCGGGGGCCGCCACCGGGTTGCCCGGCCACTGCGGGACGGTCAGGCCCCAGGCGGTCGCCGGCAGGTCGGCGATCAGCTGCACCGCCACCGCGACGACGGTCATGGCGACGATGGAGATCAGGATGGCGCCGGGGGTCTTGCGGATCAGCAGCGCGAGCGTGAGCAGCACGCCGACGACGAAGATCAGGACGGGCCAGCCGTGCAGGTGGCCGTTGGAGCCGAGCTGGAGCGGGACCGTGGTGTGCGCGGCGTCGGGGATGCGGGTGACGAAGCCGGAGTCGACCAGGCCGATCAGCATGATGAACAGGCCGATGCCGATCGCGATGCCCTTGCGCAGGCCGAGCGGGACGGCGTTCATGACCCGCTCGCGCAGGCCGGTGGCGACCAGCAGCATCACCACGAAGCCGGCCAGGACCACCATGCCCATGGCGTCGGGCCAGCTCATCCGCGGGGCGAGCTGGAGGGCGACGACCGTGTTGACGCCGAGGCCGGCGGCCAGGGCGATCGGGACGTTGCCGATGACACCCATGAGGAGGGTGGTGAAGGCGGCCGTCAGGACGGTGGCGGTGACCAGCTGGCCGCCGTCGAGCTGGTGCCCGTACATGTCCTTGGCGCTGCCGAGGATGATCGGGTTCAGCACGATGATGTAGGCCATCGCGAAGAAGGTCGCGAAGCCGCCCCGGACCTCGCGGGCCACGGTCGAGCCGCGTTCCGAGATCTTGAAGAAGCGGTCCAGGCCGCTGGTGGGGGCCGCGGCGGGTGCCGAGGTGCTCATGCGGTCCTCAAACTGGGTCGGGTTAGTGGTTCCTACGACGGAATCCGGCCGCAGGCAAACCGTTTCAGTATGAACACATGAACGGAGGACAGTCTATCTCCGCGCGTAGACTCCGAAACCGGCCACCTAGACTGGTCCCCATGGCGAAGTGGACCCCTAGGCACGAGGCGCCCGAACCCCTGGAGGGGCCGGTTGTCGCCACCATCACGGGCGGAACGATCCTCTGGTTCGCCATGTTCCTCGTCCAGCTGCCCTTCTACGGCTGGTTCGCCGAGCGCGAGCTGCTGTGGTGGGTGTGGACCTGCGCGGCCGGCGGCGGCCTCGGCCTGATCGGCATCTGGTACGTCCGCGGCCGCGACGCGGCCCTCAAGCGCCACGCGGCGCAGCAGGCGCGTGCGGCGGCCGGGGACCAGCGGCCGGAGTAGGACACCACCCTCCCCCGACGGCCACCCGGGGGACGATTCCCCTCATCCTGGAGTCGGATATTCCGCCCGCTCGGCGGGTGGAGCGCGGGAACGCCCTTTACCGTCGAAAACATGACCCAATGGGCGAGGATCGACCATGACGGGCCCGAGCGGCCCGGTGCCGCCATCGACGCGGGGGCCGAGCTGGACCCCGTCCACCCCGTGAAACCGCCCGCCCCCCGCTTCAAGCCGGGCGGTCTGACCACCGCCGAGGTGGCCGAACGCGTCGCGCGCGGCGACGTCAACGACGTACCGCTGCGCTCCTCGCGCTCCACCGCCGACATCGTCCGCGCCAACGTCTTCACCCGCTTCAACGCCATCATCGGCGTCCTCTGGGTGATCATGCTGTGCGTCGCGCCGATCCAGGACAGCCTCTTCGGCTTCGTGATCGTCGCCAACACCGGCATCGGCATCATCCAGGAACTGCGCGCCAAGAAGACCCTCGACGGGCTCGCCGTCATCGGCGAGGCCAAACCCAGCGTGCGGCGCGACGGCACCACCGCCGAGATCTCCACCTCCGAGATCGTCCTGTCCGACGTCATCGAGCTCGGCCCCGGCGACAAGGTGGTCGTGGACGGGATCGTCGGCGAGGCCGAGGGCCTGGAGATCGACGAGTCCCTCCTCACCGGCGAGGCCGACCCCGTCCTCAAGAAGCCGGGCGACCAGGTCATGTCCGGCTCGTTCGTCGTCGCCGGCGGCGGCGCCTTCACCGCCACCAAGGTCGGCCGCGAGGCCTACGCCGCCCAGCTCGCCGAAGAGGCCTCCCGCTTCACGCTCGTCCACTCCGAGCTGCGGACCGGTATCTCCACCATCCTCAAGTACGTCACCTGGATGATGATCCCGACCTCCATCGGACTGATCATCAGCCAGCTCGTCGTCAAGGAGGACGACCTCAAGGACGCCATCGCCCGCACCGTCGGCGGCATCGTCCCGATGATCCCCGAAGGCCTCGTCCTCCTCACCTCCGTCGCCTTCGCCGTCGGCGTCATCCGGCTCGGCCGCAAACAGTGCCTGGTCCAGGAACTGCCCGCCATCGAGGGCCTCGCCCGCGTCGACGTCGTCTGCCTCGACAAGACCGGCACCCTCACCGAGGGCGGCATGGACGTCACCGAGCTCCGCCCGCTCGGCGGCGCGGAGCCCGAGTACGTCAAGAAGGTCCTCGGCGCCCTCGGCGAGTCCGACCCCCGCCCCAACGCCAGCCTCCAGGCCATCATCGACGCCTACCCCGACAGCGCCGAGTGGCGCTGCACCGAGTCCCTGCCCTTCTCCTCCGCCCGCAAGTACAGCGGCGCCAGCTTCAGCGAGGGCGACGGCGAGAACAACACCTGGCTGCTCGGCGCCCCCGACGTGCTCCTGCCCAGCGGGGACCCGGCGCTCGACGAGATCAACGGCCTCAACGAACAGGGGCTGCGGGTCCTGCTGCTGGCCCGCTCGGCCCGCGAGCTCGACGACCCGGCGGTGGCGAGCGGGGTCAGGCCGACCGCCCTCGTCGTCCTCGAACAGCGGCTGCGGCCCGACGCCGCCGACACCCTGCGCTACTTCGACGACCAGGAAGTCAAGGCGAAGGTCATCTCCGGCGACAACGCCGTCTCGGTCGGCGCGGTCGCCGGCAAGCTCGGCCTGCCCGGCGCGGCCAGCACCGTCGACGCCCGCCACCTGCCCGCCGAACGGGACGCGATGGCCGAGGTCCTCGACGGGAACGCCGTCTTCGGCCGGGTCACCCCGCAGCAGAAACGGGACATGGTCGGCGCCCTCCAGTCCCGCGGGCACACGGTCGCCATGACCGGCGACGGCGTCAACGACGTCCTCGCCCTCAAGGACGCCGACATCGGCGTCTCCATGGGCTCGGGCTCGGAGGCCACCCGCGCGGTCGCGCAGATCGTCCTCCTGAACAACAGCTTCTCCACCCTGCCCTCGGTGGTCGCCGAGGGCCGCCGGGTCATCGGCAACATCACGCGCGTGGCGACCCTCTTCCTGGTCAAGACGGTCTACTCGGTGCTGCTGGCGATCCTGGTGGTCTGCTCCCAGGTCGAGTACCCCTTCCTCCCCCGCCACCTCACCCTCCTGTCCACCCTCACCATCGGCGTCCCGGCGTTCTTCCTGGCCCTGGCACCGAACAAGGAACGGGCCCGGCCGCACTTCGTACGGCGGGTCATGCGCTACGCCATCCCCGGCGGGGTGATCGCGGCGGCGGCCACCTTCACCTCGTACCTGATCGCGCGCCACCACTACTCGGGCCCGGACTCCCTGACGGCGGAGACCAGCGCGGCGACGCTGACGCTGTTCCTGACCTCGCTGTGGGTACTGGCGATCATCGCCAGGCCGTACACGTGGTGGCGGCTGGCGCTGGTGGCGGCGATGGGGGCGGCCTTCCTCCTCGTCCTGGTCGTCCCCTGGCTCCAGGAGTTCTTCCAGCTGAGGCTGGAGGGGGTCACGATGCCGTGGATCGCGGTCGCGATCGCGGCGGCGGCGGCAGCCCTCATCGAAGCCACCTTCCGCTGGGTCGACCACCGCTTCCCGGCCTGACCCTGCGGGGCTGCACGCGCAGCGGCGAAATCCAGCCCCGCCGGCGTTTGAGGCGCGGGCGCGGTAGCGCCGTGTTTGTAGCCGCGCCGGCNAGATGTGTATAAGAGACAGCGGTAGCGCCGTGTCTGCAGCCGCGCCGGCGACTGAGGCGAGAACGGGTGAAGGGCGGGGCGGAGAGAAGGCTCCGCGCAGCGGCTATCGTCGGACCGTGAGGCTATTCGCCGCCGTGCTGCCGAGCACCGACGCCATCGCCCAGCTGCGCGACGCGGTCGCGGCGGCCCCGCCCGGCCACGGCCTGCGCTGGACCGGCGAAGCCTCCTGGCACTTCACCCTCGCCTTCATGGGCGAAGTCCAGGACGACCACCTCCCCGAACTGCACGCCCGCCTCGCCCGGGCGGCAGCCCACACCGCCCCCTTCCCGCTCCGCCTCCACGGCTCCGGCCACTTCGGCCGGCGCGCCCTGTGGATCGGCGCGGCCGGCGGTCTCGACGCGCTGCGGATGCTCGCCGAGCGGGCCGACGCCGCCGCCCGCCGGGCCGGGATCCCCATGGAGCAGCACCGCCGCTACACCCCGCACCTCACCCTCGCCCGCGCCCGGGACGACGCCGCCGACCTGCGGCCCTGCCTCGACGCCCTGTCCGGGTTCGAGGGCACGCCCTGGCAGGTCGACACCCTCAGCCTCGTCCGCAGCCACCTGCCCGTCTCCGGCGTGGCCGGCGAACAGCCGCGCTACGAGGTCGTGGACGCCTGGCCCCTGACCGGCCATTAGCACTATTCGGGCACTCGTGCAGGGTTTTGGGAAAGCCTTTCACTACCGGAGGCAAAGGATCCGGTAAACCCTTGCTCCGCCCACGCCCGCCCGGTGTGATGCGCGAGTCGCTGACCGGAATCAGCGGCGCACCCGAACAACACGAGGTCGAACCACACCGTGCGTCACATATCTCCCGCCGCCACCCTCTTCGCCGTGGCGGTCCTCCCGCTCGCGCTGACCGCGTGCTCCGCCACCCCCAAGGCCGCGCCGAAGGCGGCCCCGACGTCCGCCGCCACGGCCGCCCCGGCCGCTCCGAAGGCCGCCGACGCGGCCCCGGCGGTCGACGGCCCCAACAAGGGCCTCCTGACGGGTACGCAGCTCAAGGCCGCCCTCGCGCCCGCCTCCTTCTTCGCCTCCGGCTACACCGCCGACCCCGCGGACGCCCGCGACACCGGCGCCGCCTACCGGGCGCCGGCCACCGCCGAAGTCCCCACGCCCGACTGCACCAAGCTCGGCGGCACCGCCTGGACCGAGATCACCGGCATCACCGGCGTCTCGTTCGCGCAGAACGCGTACGTCAACAAGAACACCTCCGAGGAGTACGCCCAGGAGATAGACGTCTACCAGGGCACCACCGCCACGACCGTCCTCGGCGCCCTCGGCATGCTCTCCAAGGCCTGCCCGACCTACTCCGACGAGCCCACCCACAGCACGGTGACCGTCACCGAGAAGCCCCTCGCCGACGTCGGCGACGGCGCCTGGGCCATCACCGAGACCAGCCCCGCCTGGCAGGGCGGCACCACCCTGGTGGCCGCGCGCGTCGGCCACTCGGTGGTGACCGTCCTCGTCAGCAGCAGCACCGACAAGGGCCTGGCGGGCGCGACCAAGCTGACGAACCAGCTGGTATCGAACCTCAAGGGCAAGGGCTGACACCCGGCCGCCCGGCATGACGGAAGTCTCCCCGCCCCCGGCACGGGGGCCGGGAGCCTTCGCGTTAGTCTCGAAGGGTGGATCCCAAGACCAGAAACCGTGTCATGGCCGGTGTGCTCGTGCTGATGTTCGTCGTCGTCGCCGTGGCGGCCGCGGTAGGCCAGTAGCAGCACCGTCCGCGGCCGCCCCGCCGGAGCCCCCGCCTACCAGGCGAAGGCCTCCGGCGCCGGGCCCGGGCCGGGGAAGATCTCGTCCAGTCCCGCCAGGACCTCCTGCGACAGCTCCAGCTCCACCGCCCGCAGCGCGGACTCCAGCTGCTCCGGCGTGCGCGGGCCGACGATCGGTCCGGTGACCCCGGGACGGGTCAGCAGCCAGGCCAGGGCCGCGTCGCCGGGCTCCAGGCCGTGCTTGTCGAGCAGGTCCTCGTACGCCTGCACCTGCGCCCGTACGGTGGCGTCGGCCAGCGCGTCCGCGGTACGGCCCGAGGAGCTGCGGCCCGTGCCCCCGCCGGCGGCCTGCTTGCGGATCGCCCCGCCCAGCAGCCCGCCGTGCAGCGGCGACCACGGGATGACGCCGAGCCCGTACTCCTGCGCGGCCGGGATGACCTCCATCTCGGCCCGCCGCTCGGCGAGGTTGTAGAGGCACTGCTCGCTGACCAGCCCGAGCCGGCCGCCGCGCGCGGCGCTCTCGTTGGCCTGGGCGATCTTCCAGCCGGGGAAGTTGGAGGAGCCGGCGTAGAGGATCTTGCCCTGCTGGATCAGCACGTCCACGGCCTGCCAGATCTCCTCGAAGGGGGTCAGGCGGTCGACGTGGTGGAACTGGTAGACGTCGATGTGGTCGGTCTGCAGCCGCTTGAGGCTGGCGTCGACGGCGCGGCGGATGTTGAGGGCGGAGAGCCGGTCGTAGTTGGGCCAGGGCTCGCCCTCGGGGGCCATGGAGCCGTAGACCTTCGTGGCGAGGACCGTCTTCTCGCGGCGGCCGCCGCCCTGGGCGAACCAGGTGCCGATGATCTCCTCGGTTCGGCCCTTGTTCTCACCCCAGCCGTAGACGTTGGCGGTGTCGAAGAAGTTGACGCCCGCGTCGAGGGCGGAGTCCATGATCGCGTGGCTGGTGGGTTCGTCGGTCTGGGGACCGAAGTTCATCGTGCCGAGTACGAGTCGGCTGACCTTGAGGCCGGTGCGTCCGAGCTGCGTGTACTTCATGGGGACCAAGCCAACTGCCTGGAGTGCGCTCGAAGCAAGACCCCGTCCTCGCGGCGCGTTACGCGTCCGCGGCCGGGCGGTAGGGGCCGCCGATGCCCCAGGCCTGGTGGAGGACGGCCGCGAACTCCCCCGCCAGGCGGTGTTCGCCGGAGGCGTTGGGGTGCGTGCCGTCGTAGGTGTCGCGGTGGATGTCGTACGCGTCCGGGCGCGCGGCCAGCAGGATCGGCGAGGCGGCGTCGGCGAGGTCGGCGACGGTCTTCGCGAGGAGCTCGTTGAAGCGGGCGACCTCGGCGGCGAAGGGGGCGTCCTCCTCGGCACGGACGTTGGGTATGACCGGCAGGAGGACCATCCGGATGCCAGGGCGGGCCTCGCGGGCGGCCGTGATGAACGCGCGGGTGTTGGCGACGGTCTGGTCGGCCTTCGTGTAGAAGCCGAGGTCGATCAGGCCGAGGGAGACGAGCAGCACGTCCGCGCCGGACTCGCGGACCGCGGGCCCGATGAGCGGGGCCATGTGCTGCCAGCCCTCGCCCCAGCCGGCCAGATGGCGCCGGGCGGGCACCGGGAAGCCGGGGTCGGCGTAGGCCTGGGCGGCGGGGGTGTCGCCGGCGGTGTCGTACAGGGCGCTGCGCGGGCCGACGATCTCGAAGGAGCCGTCGCCGAGGGTGGCGCGCAGGTGCTGCCACATCCGGTAGCGCCAGGTGAAGTCGCCGGCGCGTCCGATGGTCATGGAGTCGCCGACGAACATGAAACGCATCCGGTCATCATCGCGGATCACACGGCGCGGACCCCTGTGATGCCGGACACGCCGGGGGCCGGACGGGGCGCGGCCCCCGACCGGCCGGGGGCTGGCAGGCTGGGGGGATGCGCCTGCTGAGGACCGTCCCGACGACCGCCGTTCCCGCCGCCCTCGCCCTGGGCCTGCTGCTGCCGGGCCCCGCCGCGGCCTCGGGCGCCGCCCCGGCCCCGGACGCGCCGGCCCCCACGGCGTCCGGCTTCACCATCAGCGACCCGCGCATCACGGAGTCCAGCGGGCTTGCGGCCAGCCGTATCCACCCGGGCGTGTACTGGACCCACAACGACAGCGACGACGGCCCGTACGTGTACGCGGTCGACTCCGCGACGGGCAGGACGGTGGCCCGCATCACCCTCTCCGGCATCGGCACCCCGCGCGACGTGGAGGCCATCTCCCTGGGCCCGGACGGGAACCTGTACGTGGGGGACATCGGCGACAACCGGGACGGCACCTGGGACCACGTGTGGATCTACCGCTTGCCGGAGCCGAAGGAGCTGCACGACGCGACGGTCACGGCCGAGCAGTTCACCGCGGTGTACGCGGACGGGCCGCGCAACGCGGAGGCGCTGATGGTGCATCCGGTGACGGGGCGGGTGTACATCGCGAGCAAGAACGAGCAGGGCGGCGGCCTGTACGAGGGCCCGGAGAAGCTGTCGGCGGACGGCCGCAACGTGTTCCGGCGGGTCGCGGAGGTGCCGTGGGTGACGGACGGGGCGTTCTCCCCGGACGGCACCCGGCTGACGCTGCGCGGCTACTTCACGGCGCGGACGTATCCGTGGAAGGACGGCCGGCCGCAGGGGGAGGGCGAGCGGGTGGACGCGCCCTGGCAGGGCCAGGCGGAATCGGTGACGTACTCCCCGGACGGCCGCACCCTGCTGTTCGGCGCGGAGGGCGCCAACAGCCGTGTGGTGGCCGTCCCCGTGGCCCCCGCCACCACCCCGCCCCCGTCGGGCCCGGCGCACCCCGCTCCCGGCTCGGCCGCGGAGAGGGGCCCGGCGGGCTCGGAAGGGGGCAGCTTCACGAAGGGCGCGCTGGTCCTCGCGGCGGGCACGGCACTGGTCCTGGCGGCCAAACGGCTGCTCCGGCGGCGCCGCCCGAGGGGTTGAACCCTTCGCCCGTTCCTCCCCCGGCTACCGCTGGGAGGTGCCCCCAGCGCGGGCTGGATTGCCCGCAGGGCAATTACAGCCCCGCCGGCGTTTGAGGCGCGGGG
>NZ_JZWV01000401.1 GCF_000966975.1 Streptomyces katrae
GTGGAAGGGCGGGTAGGGGACCTCGCCCCGCGCAGCGGCACCAGCACCCGCAGCGGCACCCGCACCCGGAACCACCGGCGGCCCGGACCGCGTCACAGCCCACGACGGGAGGGCATGGCATGCCCATGGCGAACACACGGGGGGCCGGGAGGGCATGGACTACCTCGACCTGGGCCCCGTCCGCGTGTCCACCACCCCCCGCACCCCCGCCCCCGACCCCGACCGCTACCAACTGGCCCTCGTCACCGGCGACCTCGTCCTCTGCGACACCGCCCACCCCTACGAGGCCGCCACCCCGGCGACCCGCACGGTGGTGCTCCAACTCCCCCGCACCGCCCTCCCGTTCCGCCCCGAACGGGTGGACCGGCTGCTGGCCCAGCGAATCCCC
>NZ_JZWV01000402.1 GCF_000966975.1 Streptomyces katrae
GCTCGGCCGCGCTCGGCCTCGCCACCGCCTGCCTCGCCGAACGGCTCGACGTGTACGACGACCTCCCCGCCGAGGCCCGCGAAGAGGCTCTCCTGCGCCAGATCGACACCTACATCGAGCACAACCTCGGCGACCCGGAACTGACCCCCGGCGCGGTCGCCGCCCGCCACCACATCTCCCTGCGCCGCCTGCACCTGCTCTTCCAGGGCCGCCCCGCGGGCGTCGCCGCCACCATCCGCGGCCGCCGCCTGGCGGCCGCCCGCGCCGACCTGCTCCGGCCCGACCTGACGCGCCGGCCGGTGCACTCGATCGCCGCCCGCTGGGGCTTCAGCAGCGCCGCCGTCTTCAGCCGGGCGTTCCGCCAGGCGTACGGGACGAGCCCGACGGAACTGCGGCGCCGACGCGTTGCGCGCAAGGTCAACGATCCTTGCGCGCAACGCACATGCCGTTGAGCGGCACCGATCTAGGATCGGTTTCCGGCCATCGGCCGACGCACGCCGGTCAGGCCCGTTCCTCGTCGATCGGGATCTGAGTCCGGCCAGGGCCTCTGCCGTTCACGGGGGTGACGGCAGAGGCCTTCGCTTCCCCGGCCCCCTCCTCCTTCTGCTGCGCGGCCATCGAAGCCAGCAGCTGACGGGCCACGCCCAGCCCGGTACCGCCCATCGTCAGGGCCTTCGCGAACATCTCCGACATCCCCTCGGCCCCGTTCAGCAGCACCATGTGCTCGACGTTGCCGAACGCGCCCGCGCCCGCCTGGACGATCGCCGGCCAGTTCTCCGCGAGCTGCTGGGCGACCACGGCCTCCTGGTTCTCCGCGAGCGCCGCGGCCCGCGCCTTGATCGCCTCGGCCTCGGCCAGACCTTTGGCCTTGGCCGCCTCCGCCTGCGCGAGACCGTTCGCCCGCGCCGACTCGGCCGCCGCGAGGCCCTTGGCCTGGGTGGCCGCCGCCTCCGCCTCACCGCTGACCCGGGTCGCGGTGGCCGCCGCGTGCCCGCGCGCCTCGGTGGCCTGGGCCTCGGCGGCCGCGGCCGTCTTGACCCGGGTGGCCTCGGCGGCGGCCGCCAGCTCGGTCTCCTTCGCCTTGGCCTGCGCCGCCGAGATGCGGGCGTCGCGCTCCGCCTCGGCGAGCGTCCTCGTCTGGTACGCGGCCGCGTCCGCGGGCTTGCGCACGTCGGCCTGGAGCTGCTGCTCCCGCCGGTGCGCCTCCAGCTCCGCGACGCGGGTCTCCTGGACGACGACCTCCTGCCGGGCGGCCGCCTCGGACAGCGGGCCCGCCTGCCGGGCGGTGGCCGCGGCCTTGTCCCGTTCGGCCTGGTAGCCGGCCTGGAGGATCTCGCTGTCCCGGGTGGCCTCGGCCATCCGGGCGAACGCCGTCTGCTCGGCCTCGGTCGCCAGCCGGTTGGCCTCGGCCTGGGCGATGCGGGCGTCGCGCTGGACGGCGGCGGCGTGCGGCATCGCGAGGTTCTTGATGTAGCCGGTCGGGTCCTCGATCTCGTGGATCTGCAACGAGTCCACGATCAGCCCGAGCTTCTCCATCTCGGTCCCGCAGGCCGCCCGGGTCTGCCCGGTCAGCTTCTCCCGGTCGCGGATCATGTCCTCGACCGTCAGACCGCCGACGATGGACCGCAGATGGCCGGCGAAGACGATGTGCACGCGCTCGGGCATCATCTTCTGCTGGTCGAGGAAACGGCGCGCGGCGTTGGCGATGGACACGTAGTCGTCACCGATCTTGAAGATGACGACGCCCTTGACCCGCAGGGGGATGCCCTGGTGGGTCACGCAGTCCACGTTCAGCTGCGTCTCGTTGAGGTCCAGCGACAGCTTGCGCACCGCCTGCACGCCGGGCAGGACCAGCGTTCCGCGTCCGGTGACGATCCGGAAGCCCATGCCCTCGCCGATGCCCTCGGTCTTGTGCGTGGAACCGGAGATGACGAGCGCCTCGTTCGGTTCGGCCACCCGCCACATGAGCTTGAACAGGCCGATCAAGGCAATGATTGCGGCGAGAACCACTCCCGCCACGACGCCGATAGCCATCGGCAACGCCCCCTTAGCGCGGTGCCGTTCGGCACCGACGGAGGTGAGTGTGCGCCTGCGCGGGGGTGGCGGAGAAGTGGCTGGATCATTCTTGTCGCCATCTTGATACGGGATCAGCCCTCAGCCGTCGTACACCTCCATCACGTACACGGTGCGCGGGGGCTGGTACTCCACGACGGTGACCACGGCCCCGACGCCGATCCGCCCGCGTTCCCCCAGAGCGGGGTAGGCGAGGAAGTGCTCGGCGCCGCCCCGGATGTGCAAGATGACCTCCCCGACGAGCCCCGGCCCGACGACCCCGGTCACCCGCCCGGTCCTCCCCACCATGTCCATACCGCGAGCGTACGACGCCACCGCGCCATGAACAGCCCGCGCTGGGGCACCGGGCGCGGCCCCGGCAGGGTCTACGAGTGCCCCAGGTCCTCCGACGGCAGGTCCACCACCGGCACCGACCCGGTATCGGCAGCCGGCCGCAGCGGAAACTCGTCGATCGCCATCTCCGCCGGCCTCGGCGGCTTCGGCATCACCGCCGCCTCCGAATGCCCCCCGCACCCGTACGACAGCGACACCAGCCGCCCGTCCGCCGGCCCGAACTCGTTCGCGCACACCCCGAAGGCCTGCCCCAGCGACCCCCCGATGGCCACCAGGAAGCCGCAGGACACGCACGACGCCGGCGCGGCCTGCGCCATCGGCGTCTTCGCCCCGAAGGCCTCGTCCCAGCGGTCGGCGGCCGTGTGCAGCCCGTACCGGGACAGCACCCGCGCACGCCGCATCCCCAGCTCTTCCGCGACGGACGTGATCGACCCGCGCGCCGGTGCGACCACCCGGTCGGTGACGTCGGCGTCCTCCGCCTCCACCAGCTCGGCCATCTCCGCCGAGACCGCCGAGTTCGGCGGCGGCGCGTCCTCGCCGCTGTACCCCGGCTCCAGCCGCAGGTCCTCGGCGTCCGTCGGGAGCAGGTCGCCCGGGCCCATGTCCCCCGGACGCAGCCGCTCGCTCCACGGCACCCACTCCGGCGCGAGCAGCGCGTCGTCACCCGGCAGCAGCACCGTTTCGTCCAGGGTGACGTTCTTGGCGCGCGACGCGCGGGTGACGGTGACGGCCCAGCGCCAGCCCCGGTAGCCCGGTTCGTGGCACTCGAAGAAGTGAGTGACGACCCGGTCGCCCTCCGCTACGACGGAGACGTGCTCGCCCACCACACCGGGGTGGGCGGCCTCCTCGGCGGCCTCCCGGGCGAGCTCCACGGCCTCGGCGCACAGGCGGTCGGGGGCGGGGGTACGCGGGGTACGCGGGGTACGGCTTCGCGTCGTCGCAGCACTCACAGGTCTCGTTCTCTCCTACGCCGTCTCACGAGTGCGCCGTCCGTACTGTCGTCCACAACGACCCGTCGGTCTCGTCCGTACGTAGCGCGGGCGGAGCGGACCAGAGGGCCGCGTCGACGTCCGCGCCCCGATCGGCCTCGGGCGCACCCCATGTGATCCATTCTGCGGGATCGCGAAGAGGCGCGCGGCCAAGAGCAACCGCCGGTGGCGCGCTACGCACGCTACCTCCTCCGACGCCTTCGGCCCACATGCGAGGTCCGATTCGCGGACATCGACGCCCTCCGGACCACCCCCCGACCACCCCCGACCGCGCCCGGCCCGGACCCCGCGCCCGCCGCCCGCGCCCGCACCGCACCGCGCCCCGGCCCCGCCCGGACGCGCCGGGGCGGGTCCCGGCAAGCGGTCTGGGGCACTATGTCCAAGTGGCTCCCGTACGGTCGTCCCCAGACGGCTCGGGACCGGCCAGGCGGGCCGGCCGGGCGGTCGGGCGCGCGCTGCACCTCCCGTTCACCGGTACGGCACGCGGGATCCGGCGGGTCACTCACGCCCACGGGGCGGGGGAATCGGGGCTGGGCCGGCTGATCGAACTGCACGCGATCAACGGCGCCGGCGACGTCATGATCACGGTCGCGCTCGCCTCCACCGTCTTCTTCTCCGTTCCCACGGACGAGGCACGCGGACGGGTGGCCCTGTACCTGGCCATCACCATGGCCCCCTTCACCCTGCTGGCCCCCGTGATCGGCCCCCTCCTGGACCGGCTGCCGCACGGGCGGCGGGCGGCGATGGCCTGCGCGATGCTGACGCGGGCGGTGCTCGCGGTGACGATGTCGGGCGCGGTGGCGACGGGCGGGCTGGAGCTGTACCCGGCGGCACTGGGCGTCCTGGTGGCGTCGAAGGCGTACGGCGTCGTCCGCAGCGCGGTGGTGCCGCGCCTCCTGCCGGCGGGGTTCTCCCTGGTCAAGGCGAACTCCCGGGTCACCCTGGCCGGCCTCCTCGCGACGGGCCTGGCCGCGCCCGTCGGGGCCGCCCTGCACACGATCGGACCGGCGTGGCCGCTGTACGGGGCCTGCGCGATCTTCGTGTGGGGGACGTTCGCGGCGTTCCAGCTGCCGCACAAGGTGGACGAGGCGAAGGGCGAGCGCCGGGCCCGCCTCTCCACCCACGAGCCCCACTCGAAACGGCCCGGACTGCGCACGGTGAGCCGTCCGGTGCTCTGCGGACTCCTCGCGAACGCGGCGATGCGGGTGCTGTCCGGCTTCCTGATCTTCTTCCTGGCGTTCCTGCTGCGCGAGCAGCCGCTGGGCGGGCAGAGCGCTGCGGTGTCCCTCGGCATCGTGGGCGCCTCGGCGGGCATCGGCAACGCGTGCGGGACGGCGGTGGGGGCGTGGCTGCGGGCCCGCGCCCCGGAGGCCATCGTGGCGTCGGTCCTGTCCGCCACGCTGGTCGTCACGATCCTCGCGGCCCTGGTCTTCAGCGGCCCGTTCATGGCCGTCCTGGCCGGCACGGCCGGCTTCTGCCAGGCCCTGGCGAAGCTCTCGCTGGACGCGATGATCCAGCGGGACGTCCCGGAGGCCGTCCGCACGTCGGCCTTCGCCCGCTCGGAGACCCTGCTGCAGATGGCGTGGGTGCTGGGCGGCGGCATCGGCATCGCCCTCCCCCTGAACGGGGTCCTGGGGATGGCGGTCGCCTCGGTGGTCGTCGCCCTGGGCACGGCCGTGGCCCTCCGGGGCCTCCTCACCACCCGCCACCCCCGCGGTTCCACGAAATCCAGCCCCGCCGGCGTCT
>NZ_JZWV01000403.1 GCF_000966975.1 Streptomyces katrae
GGCGCTGGGGGCACCTCCCAGCGGTAGCCGGGGGAGGGTCCGGGGGCGGAGCCCCCCGGGGGAGGAACCCCGCCCCGCAGGCCTCCCCGCCCCCGCGGAACGCAGGGGCACGCCGTCGCGCACCCCCCGTGCGGCGGCGCAGCCCAGCGGCCCGATAGCCTTCGGCTCATGACCGCACCGCTTTTCCCGGGTAGGGCCCGCCGCAGCGTCGCGGCCCTCGGAGCCGTGTCCGCCGGCCTCCTCCTCCTCTCCGCCTGCGACAAGCCGACGCCGCTCGCGACCGTGACCGTCGGCAGCTCGTCGGTGTCCGCCGAGTCCGAGTGCCGCGCCGACGGCCAGGAGCTCTCCATGGACAAGGTCCAGGAGTGCCTCACCGGCCGCAAGGACGCCAAGACCATCGAGTACGGCCGCGGCGACACGCTGCGCCTCGGCGTCGAGCCGAAGATCGTCGAGGACGGCAAGAAGTGGCAGGCGGTCCTCGACGGCCAGCCGATCACCGAGCCCTCGGCGAACACCTACCGCAGCTTCGCGGGCGCCGACGTCTTCGCGACCGGCGGCCAGGGCGAGGCGCCCCAGTCGAAGATGCTGAGCTTCGTCCAGGTCGGCGAGGACGGCAAGCCGCTCGCCGTCTGGTCCTTCAAGCTCAAGCTGAAGAAGTAACCGACGGCAGGAGCAGCAGCGTGCGCGCGCTGATCGTGACCGCGGTGGCCGCGGAGGCCGACTCCGCGGCCTCCGGGCTCACCCCTCACCAGGACCCGGTCACGCCCGAGCCGCGCACCCTGCCCGGGGGGTACCTCATCACCCGCCGGGACCTGCCCGGCCTCGCCGCCGACGTCCTCGTCGGCGGTGTCGGCCCGGCCTCCGCCGCGGCCGCCACGGCCACCGCGCTCGCGCTGGCCGACTACTCGCTCGTCATCTCCGCCGGCATCGGCGGCGGGTTCGCCCCCGCCGCCCCGCTCGGCTCCCTCGTGGTCGCCGACGCGCTCGTCGCCGCCGACCTGGGCGCCGAGACCCCCGAGGGGTTCGTCCCCGTCCAGGAGCTCGGCTTCGGCCGCAACGTGCACCTGCCGCCCGCCGACCTGGCCGCCCGGGCCGCCGAGGCCACCGGGGCGCTCCTCGCGCCCGTCCTCACCGTCTCCACCGTCACCGGCAGCGCCGCCCGCGCCGCCGAGCTCGCCGCCCGGCACCCGCTCGCCGGGGCCGAGGCCATGGAGGGCTTCGGGGTGGCGGAGGCGGCCGCCGCGCACGGGCTGCCGGTCCTGGAGATCCGCGCCGTGTCCAACGCCGTCGGGCCGCGCGACCGGGCCGCCTGGCGGATCGGGGACGCGCTGGCCGCCCTCGCCGACGGGTTCCGCGCGCTGGGGCCCGTACTCGTCACCTGGGGAGAACGCCATGACCGCGACCGCTGACCACGCCCCCCTGCGCACGCTCGACATCGCCTACTCGCCCTGCCCGAACGACACCTTCGTCTTCGACGCCTGGGCGCACGGCCGCGTCCCGGGCGCGCCCGCCCTCGACGTGACCTTCGCCGACATCGACGTCACCAACGGCATGGCCGAGCGCGGCGAGCTGGACGTGCTGAAGGTGTCGTACGCGGTGCTGCCGTGGGTGCTGGAGGAGTACGCGCTGCTGCCCTGCGGCGGCGCACTGGGGCGCGGCTGCGGCCCGCTGGTCCTGACCCGGGAACCGGGCCTGGACCTCACCGGGAAGACGGTCGCGGTGCCCAGTGAACGCTCCACCGCCTACCTGCTGTTCCGGCTGTGGGCGGCGGACGTGCTGCCCGCAGGGGTCGGCGAGGTCGTCGTCCTGCCCTTCAACGAGATCATGCCGGCGGTGCGCGACGGCCGGGTGGACGCCGGACTCGTCATCCACGAGGCCCGGTTCACCTATCAGGAGTACGGGCTGCACTGCCTGGCCGACATGGGCGAGCACTGGGAGTCCACCACCGGCCTGCCGATCCCGCTCGGCGCGATCATCGCCAAGCGCTCCCTGGGCGCGGACACCCTGCGCGCGCTGGCCGACGCGGCCCGTGCGTCGGTACGGATGGCCTGGGACGACCCCGAGGCCTCGCGGCCCTATGTGCGGGCGCACGCGCAGGAACTGGACCCGAAGGTCGCCGACCAGCACATCGGGCTGTACGTCAACGAGTTCACCGCCGACCTGGGCGACGCCGGCTACGCGGCCGTGCGCGGGCTGCTGACCAGGGCCGCCGCCGAGGGCCTGGTTCCGGCCATCGGGCCGGACGCGCTGAGCTTCCCGTGACCGCGTCCCGCACGCGCCGGTGCCCCGCCGCTCGGAGGAGCGGCGGGGCACCGGCGTACGCGCGCGGGAACGACCTGACGGTCAGACGTCGAGCTGGTCGGCCACCGCACGCAGCAGGCCGGCGATCTTCGCGCCGTGCGCCTTGTCGGGGTAGCGGCCGCGCTCCAGCATCGGCGTGATGTTCTCCAGCAGGGTCGTCAGGTCCTGCACGATCGAGGCCAGCTCGTCGGGCTTGCGCCGCTGTGCGGCGGCCACCGACGGCGTCGGCTCCAGCACGACCACCGAAAGCGCCTGGTCACCGCGCTGTCCCGCGACGACGCCGAACTCCACGCGCTGCCCGGGCTTGAGCGCGTCGACCCCATCGGGGAGCACCGACGAGTGCACGAAGACGTCTCCGCCGTCGTCACGGGAGAGAAAGCCGAAGCCCTTCTCGCTGTTGAACCACTTGACCTTGCCGGTAGGCACGTCCGTCCTCTGTCCTTGTGCTCGTCGGGTCCGGTTTGCCGAGGTGAACGGCTCCGGATAGCAGTACAGCGGGTCCTTCGACCCGCCTCCTCCAGGCTAATGGTCCTGAAACCGGTGGCAAGACGTTCCCCGGTCCTTCCCGCTCGACCGCTTCGGCCAGGGAACTACCCTGGTGGGGTGACTGTTACTCCTCACCCCGACGAAGCACGGCCCGGCGACGGACTGGTCAAGGCCGGGGGCATCGTGTTCATCGTGGGCGCCGTGGCGACCCTCGTGACGATGGCCCCGCTGTTCCTGGGCACCGACCCGTTCCCGTCGTACGCGTGGGCGGTGTGCATGCTCATGGGCGTCGGCTTCATGATCTCCGCCGCCGGCGTGCTCCGTTCGGCGGCGGCCCAGCGCCGGGCGGCCAGGGCGTCCCAGGCCGCCTGACGGCGCTTCCGCCCGTCCGCTCCGTCAGCCGGCGAGGGTGCGGGCGAACCCCGCCAGCCACTCCGGCAGGGCGGTGAGGTCGTCCAGCACCACGTCGGCACCGGCCTCGCGCAGTTCCTCCGCCCCGCACGGCCCGGTCGCCACCGCCACCGACAGGGCCCCGGCCGTCCGGGCGCCGCGCACGTCGCCGATGTGGTCGCCGACGTACACCTGCGCCCCGTACTCGCGCAGCGCCTTGGCCTTGCCCTCGGCCCAGAGCCACCCGATGACGGCGTCGGCGTCTATCCCGAGGTGGTCGAGGTGCTGGCGGGCGTTGGGCTCGTTCTTCGCCGTCACCACGATCGCCCGCCCGCCGAGCGCCTGGACGGCCTTGACGGCCTCGCGCGCCCCGGCCATCGCCGGCGTCGGCTCGATGGCGTAGGAGGGGTACATCTCCCGGTAGAGGTCCCGCATCGCGGGGATCCGGTCCTCCGGGAACCAGTAGGCGAGCTCCTCCTCCAGCGGGGGCCCGAGCCGGGTGACGGCCAGGTCGGCGTCGATGAACGTCCCGGTCTTCGCGGAGAGCGCCGTCCAGGCGGCGTGGATGCCGGGGCGGGAGTCGATGAGCGTCATGTCGAGGTCGAACCCGACGGTGAGCTGTGGGGGGATGTGGGAGGTCATAGCGCCATTGTGCCGAGACTCCACCGGGCCGCGGGAGGCTAAGCGGAGGTTGGCTTATCAGATAGCGTTATTTGGCGGAATGTCAGCTCTTGCCCCATTTCCAGCCACCTACCGGCACTTTCGACGCCACGGGC